>JBEBGT010000356.1:0-4255 GCA_040081365.1 Candidatus Eiseniibacteriota bacterium
TCGAGGACCTCGGTGACGTCGAGCTCGAACAGGGCCACGCCGAGGCCGCGCTCAAGCGCTACGACGAAGTCCTGCCCCATGCACTCGCGTTGATCCCGCGCGGCGATGTCGTCGCCGAGCTGCGGCGCCGTCGCGCCGAGTGCTACTACCTCCTCGGTCGTGCCGCCGAGGGCCATGCCGAAGCCCAGGAAGCACTCACCCTCTGTCTGGAGCTCGGCGACCGCTACGAAGAGGCTGCAACGTATCGCACCCTCGCACTCGCGGCGGCGGCCCTCGGCAAGCACGACGAGGCCAAGAAGCACTTCGACCACGGTTTCGCCATGTACGACGACATCGAGACGCCCTATGAGTGGGGCAAGCTCTGGATGTCCTATGGCGACTGGCTCTCCGGCGAACACGCCGGCGCCTACGCCAGCCTCGACGGTGCGCGCGAGGCTTACCGCGCGGCGCTCGACCACTTCGAGCACATGGGCGCCGAGCTCAAGCTCTCACAGGCGCGTGAGCGCCTCGCGACGCTCGAACAGCGCCTGCGCGAAGAAGGCGCGCACGAGTTCGCCGTACACGAGAAGCCGCGCCCGCGCCGTCGCCCGAGCCTCGATCGCGACCTGCAGCGCAAGGTGCAGTGGGCGCACGACACGTTCGGGCTGGTCACGCGCCATCGCCCGCTCATCGAGTTGCTCGATCAAGTCGCGCGTGTCGCGGTGAGCGACCTGCCGGTGCTCATCCTGGGTGAGTCGGGCACGGGCAAGGAACTCCTCGCGCGTGGCGTGCACCAACTTTCGGGCCGCACGGGCTCGTTGGTCGAGGTCAACTGCAGCGCGGTGCCCGCCACCATGATGGAGGCCGAGTTCTTCGGCAGCGTGCAGGGCTCGTACACGGGCAGTACGCGCGATCGCGCCGGCCTGTTCGAAGAAGCGCACGACGGCAGCATCTTCATGGACGAGATGGGCGAGATGCCGGTGGACCTGCAGGCCAAGCTGCTGCGCTTCCTGGAGACCGGTGAAGTGCGCCGCATCGGCGCCAACACCAGTCGCTCGGTCGATGCGCGCTTGATCGCCGCCACCAATCGCGATGCCGCCAAGATGCAGGCGGGCGATGGCTTCCGGCAGGACCTCTACTACCGGTTGGCGCACGCCGTGTTCACGCTGCCGCCGCTGCGCTCACGCGGCGACGATGCGGCGTTGCTGGTCGAGCATTTTCTTGAGGCTTTTTGCGTGTCCGAACGCAAACACGTGCACCTGTCGCGCGCGGCACACGAGCGCCTGGTGCGCTACTCGTGGCCGGGCAACGTGCGTCAGTTGCGTGCGCTGGTCCAGCGCCTGGTGGTGCAGGCCGCCGACGGCCAGACGGTGACCCCGCGCGACATCCCGCTGGCGGAATCGGGCGAGGCGCCGCGCAACTTCATCGAGGAGATGGAGGGGCAGGAGAAGTCCCGCATCTTGGAAGCGCTCGAGAAAACGCACTATGTGAAGGCCGATGCCGCGCGTATACTGCGCATGTCGCGCACGACTCTGCTCGGCAAGATGAAGCGTTACCAGATCCCGGGGTAGGCTGCGGCCCTCGCAGGCCCCGATGTTCTGCCTCACGATCGTAGTTCAGGGCTGGCCTGCTGCCTGGTTCGTACGTACTTGCCTCCGTGCGATCCGATCAGGCCGCCCGGCCCGCGCCGCCGCTCGCTCCGGCGGCAGCGGAGATGGTCTGCAGGAGCCCCCGTCCCTGCTGCAGCGCCCCCGCGCTGTGAGTGAATCCAGCCCAAGTGGTCCTATCGAATTGCTGTTTTCACGCCGATTCGTTGTGTCAACTGTTTTCGAAAACACTTGACCCGACCAATCGAGCCGAAGACACGCACTCGATGGTGCCACTTCATCGATCGATTCGCGCCTTCCCCCGGGGTGCATCCACGGAGGGCCCACGGCCCTGCTGAGACTTGGGGAGAACTCCTGTGCGAACGTCACTGGTGCACTCGCTCACGCGATCCCAGCGGGGCAGAGTGCCCGTCCGGCTGCTGATCGTGGTCGTCCTGGTGGGCGTGCTCTCGGCCATCGTGCTGCCGCGGTTCGTCGAACTGCGGGCCCAGGCCAACGAGAGCGCCACCAAGGCCAGCATGCGCACGGTGGCCATCGCCGCTGACGAGTATGCGCGCCTGCACGACGGCGAGTACGCGCCCGATGCCGCCGCGCTCGTGCTCTACCTGCCGGGGCAGAAGCGCCTCGTGAACGCGTTCACGAACGAGCCCACCGAGCCGAGCACGGGCCTGCCGCCTCACGACGCGCCGATGGGTTCGGTGTGGTACATCCCGACGCGCGACCTGCATGGGGTCGTGCAGGGCTACGCCGTGCGCGGCGTGGGCCGGAGCGGCCGGTTGTCGCTGGAGTTCACGTCGATGCCGTGATGCGGGCCGGCCGAGAGCGCACCGCGATGACGCGGGCGTGCGCGGCCGCCCGCGCTCTACCGCAAGTGCCCCAAGCCCGCGCTGCCGCCCGACATGCCCCTGCCCGGCGGGCCGCCTCAAAGGCCGGTCCCGAGCGAGCCGGGGGCGGTGGCGGCGCTGGCCCGGCAGCCCCCGCCGGGCCCCGTGGAGCCCCGCCGAGTTCTCCACATCCGGGCGTGGACACACGGTGGACGGCGCCCAGGGCCCCCGAGCCCGGCCCAAGGACCCGCCAAATCCCCGCAAACCCTTGTGAATCGTGGGATTTCAGCCCTGCCCGCGTTGACTCGACAGCGGCCCGTCGAATAGCCTACGGGGTCCGAACCCCACCCCCCGGAGGACCCGAATGATCCGCAGCATGACGGGCTACGGCTCGGCCGAGATCGAACGCTCCGGGCAGCGGCTGACCGCCGAGATCCGCTCGGTCAACCATCGCTTCTGCGAGGTGTCGATCCGCGGGCCGAAGGTCGCGCTGATGTTCGAGGACCAGATCCGCCAGTTGATCGTGGATCGCTTCTCGCGTGGCAAGTTCAACCTGACCATCAACTGGTCGGGCGCCGGCGAGTCCGGTGAAGTGCTCAAGCTCAATGAAGGCGTCGCCAAGCGCTACGTGGACCTCATGGCCACTTTGAAGACGCGCTTCGGGCTGGCGGGCGAGGTCGACGTCGCCACGGTGGCCCAGTTGCCGGACCTGTTCACGTGGGAACACGCGGCCATGTCCGACGACGAGAGCTGGACGCTGATCAAGGAGATCGTCGAGAGCTGCTGCGCCAGCATGAACCTCATGAAGGATCGCGAGGGCGCCGCGCTGGCCAAGGACCTGGAGACGCGCCTGCGCATGATCCGCGTGGAGCTCGATCGCGTCTCGGTGCGGGCGCCCTTGCGCCCGCAAGAAGCGAAAGAGCGCATGGTGGCGCGCATCAAGCCGTTGCTGGACGACGTCGAGATGGACCCCATTCGCATCGCGCAGGAAGTGGCGTTGCTCGCCGACCGCCTGGACTGCACCGAGGAATGCGTGCGTCTGGCCGCGCACCTGGACCAGTTCAAGCACTTGATCGACGGCAGCGAACTGGCGGGCCGCAAGCTCAACTTCCTGCTCCAGGAAATGAATCGCGAGGCCAACACGATCGGTTCCAAGGCCAACGATGTCGAGATCGGCCACGCGGTGATCGTCATGAAGGAAGAGATCGAGCGCATCCGCGAACAGGTGCAGAACGTCGAATGAGTGGCGCACGCATGGCAGAGGCGAAGCCGGTTCCCACGGTGGTCACGCACGCGACGGGCCCAGGCCCGGTGCCCAGCGCGCCTGCGGCTGCGGTGCCGCCCGCGCCGGCCACGGGCAACGGCTTCATCTTCGTGCTGTCGGGGCCGTCGGGTGCGGGCAAGGGCACGCTGCTGGCGTACCTGTTCCAGCACCGGCCCGACTGCGTGTTCTCGGTGTCGGCCACCACGCGGCCGCGCCGCAGCACCGAGGTCGAGGGCCGCGAGTACTTGTTCCTGTCGCGTGACGAGTTCGAACGCCGGCGCGACGCTGGCGAGTTCCTGGAGTGGGCCGAGGTGCACGGCAACCTGTACGGCACGCCGGTGTCCGAGGTCGATGCGCGCATCCGTGAGGGCAAGGTCGTGGTGCTCGATGTCGACGTGCAGGGCGGCGCCAGCATGCGCCGCGTGCGCCCCGACGCGGTGAGCGTGTTCGTGTATCCGCCCTCGCTGGGTGCGCTCGAGCAGCGCCTGCGCTCGCGCGGCACCGATGCGCCCGAGGTGATCGAGCACCGGCTGGGTAACGCGCCGGGCGAGATCGCGCAGTGGTTGCACTACGACTACGTC
>JBEBGT010000357.1:0-4250 GCA_040081365.1 Candidatus Eiseniibacteriota bacterium
CACGCGTGCGCGGTAGGCGATCTGTGAGACCGCGGTCGACTGGTCGACCCACGCGATGGCAAGGTCGTCATTCACGGTGCGCGTGTTGCCGTACGGATCCCCGAGCCAGGCCACGGTGGCGTCCGAGGTCACGAGCGAGCCACCATCCACCGGCATGGGCGGGCCCCAGTCCTGACGCCAGCCACGCTCGCGCAGCAGCACCGAGACATTGCCGCCGTGCGGCTCGCAGCTCACGAGCCAGGCGCGGCCGTCCGGGGACTGAGCGGAGCGGCGCCCGGCATTGAACTCCGCCTGCGGCACGGCTCCGGGCGACAGGGCGAGTGGGGCGTCCCAGCCCTCGGCGCGCACGCGCACCCGCATGCCCATGCCCGTGCCGGCGCGCGCGATGTTCTCGAGCGCGATGTTCGTGGGCGCTCCCTGGAACGTGCGCGTCCACGGCACCGTGTAGTCGTCGATGCGCGTGCGGCGGCGCTGGCCCGGGAACGGGTCACTCGAGTCGCCACGGTTCAGCCCGCTCACCAGTTCGAACTCGCCGTCGGCCTCGAGTACGCGCAGTCCTGGCGTGGGGCCGGTGTTGATGCGGTTGCCCGCGAGCTTGGCGCCGACCACGGCCTCGTCGACCTGCGTGATGATCAGGCCCTCGTTCAGGAGCTTGCGGTCGAAGCCCTGGCGCACGCGCTGCTCGATGAGGAAGTGCTCGGGTGAGCTCTCGCCCTGGAACCACAGCTCCAGCACCGGGCCGCCGCTCGAGATGGGAGCGAGCACGAGCGTGGTGTCCTGCGTGGGACGGAAGCGTTCGGACCAACCCAGCCACACCGAGCACCACGAGCCCAGGTGCGAAGGTGACTCGGGTGACACGCCGTCACCCCCGAACGCGCCGGTCGACATGAGCGACCACACACCGGGACCGACATTCGCCGCGCCACCGAGCGCGCTGGTGTCGTAGAGATCGGGTAGGCCGAGCGTGTGTCCGAACTCGTGACAGTAGACCCCGATCTCCATGGGCTGCCCGGGGTGGAAGCTCGACAGCTCCGGCAGCACGGTGAAGCGGTCGAGCCGGACGTGCTGGGTCGGCGAGCCGGGGATCAGGTCGTTCGACTCGATCGGGGCGGAGTTGCTCCAGCCGCCCGTCGCGCGGGAGGTGATCGACCACAGGTCGCGCCGGTGGCCCGAGGACTCGCCGCCGGGGCCGGCGTGGACCAGCCACAGCATGTCGACGTAGCCGTCGGAGTCGAGGTCGAAGCGCGAGAAGTCGACTGCCCCGTCGCAGGCCTGCACCGCGTCGCGGAACAGTCCGTACGCGTTGTTCGGTGTTCCCAGAGCGTCCACGCCCCAGGCGTCGGCGGCGTAATAGTTGCGGTCGTGCGCGAGGGTGACGGTGGCGATGACCTCGCCCTGCACCTCGAGCCGGCCACCGGAGGTCCAGCGGTAGTACTCGCTCATGGAGCCCGTCGGGACCGCGCCGGTGGTGTCGAAGAGCTGGCGTTCGAGTGTGATCCGCGGGAACACGATGGCGCTGTCGGTGTAGGCCACTCGGATGATCGGGATGCGCCACACCCGGGGCGCCGCACTCGTCGCCGGCCCGAGCGGGAGCGGATCGACCTCGAACAGGCCGCGATCGAACGCGTTCGCCAGTTCGGGGGCGACGACGCCGGCGGCCGGTGGCATGGTGGCATGCACGGTCGCACCCAGACTCAGCAGGATCAGGGCAAGCCCGCACGTACGCGCGCGGGCGGCAGCACGGTGTCTCACGTGGTCCAGCACCTCTTCCCGGTAGGCTCGGCCCGATCGGACACTATTACCACTCAGGCCACAGGAGTTCGTCAAGTGCAGATCGAGCTTTTCGATGCGCCCCGCCGTTGTGCTAGCCTCGCCTGCACGGTGTCCGACCCCTTCCGTCGTCTCGCGCTGCTGTGCGCCTGTGCCCTCGGCGCTGTCGTGACTCTCGCCACGGGCGCTCAGGCGGCCTCGTCCGCCGACCGTCAGGCGCTGCGTTCGCTGCAGCCCCCGTACTTCTCGGCCGACGTCTCGGTGACCATGGACTCCACGTCCAAGGCCCGCGCACGCGTGATCGTGACCCTGCCGTACACCGAACTCAACTGGGAACGGACGGGCGAGGGATATTCCGCGGGCGCCGCGTTCGTGGTCGAACTCAGGCCCGAGCGCGGCTCGCGCCGGCTCTACGGCGATGCCTGGGAGAAGCGCGTCCTGGTCACCGAGTATCGCGCCACCGTGAGCCACCGCAACCAGTTGGTCGAGACCCGGGAGTTCGACGTCCCGCCGGGCCGCTATGCGGTCCGGGTGGCCCTGCGCGATGTGCGCGCCCAGGAGCCCTCCGACGTGCGCGACCGGCTCGAGGTGCGCGACCTGTCCCGCGTGCCGGTGAGCTTCGCCGACCTCGAGCTGGGCCTGGTCGACTCGGCGGGGGCCTTCACGTCGTTCCCCAACCGCCAGTTCGGCTTCAACTCCCGCGGCGTCGCCCTGCGCTCGGTGCTGCTGGACCGCCGTCCGGGCGCCTGGCCGCGGAGCTACCATTATCACTGGCGCATCCTCGACGAGGCCGGCGCCAGCGTGGCCCAGGGCGACACCAACCTCACCACGAGCCGGTCCGCCGAGCCCGTCGTGCTCCGGCCCGGTCATGGCGAGCTGTTCATCGGCGGCTACTCCATGGAGCTCGAACTCCAGGAGGGCAAGACGTCCTGGCGCACCGCCCGGTCCTTCGAGGTCGAGGAGAGCGGCCCGCCACGCGGGCGCGACTTCGACCAGCTCCTGGAAGCCCTGTCGTACATCGCCGAGGACAGCGAGATCTCGCCCATGCGCAGCCAGCCCGCCGAAGCCCAGGCCGAGCTGTGGGAGCGCTTCTGGCGCCGCCGCGACCCCACGCCCGAGACCGCGCGCAACGAGTACCAGATCGAGTTCTTCCGCCGGCTGCGCTACGCCGACCAGCACTTCCTGGGCTTCGGCCCCGGCTGGCGCTCCGACATGGGGCGCACCTACATCCGCTACGGGCCGCCCGACCAGGTGGAGCAGCGCCAGCCCAGTGCCGCGCAGCCCGGGGTCGAGATCTGGTACTACAACCAGCCCTATCGACGGCTGCTGTTCGCCGACCGCGAGGGCTTCGGCCGCTACACGCTGCTCAATCCCCAGGCCGAATGAGCCGCTCGCGGGCATCGACCCACGCCGTGGTGACGCTGCCCGCGCTCGACCTGCGCTTCGAGCCCCGGCATGCGGCCGAGTTGGGCTCACAGCTGCTTCTGGGGGAGTCCGTGCGCATCCTGCGGCGCGGGACCGAGCGCGGCTGGGTGCGCGTGCGCAACGACGCCGACGGTTACGCCGGCTGGGTGCGCGAGTGGGGACTGGTGCCGGCCAGCGCCGAGCGCGTGGCCGGCTGGCGGCAGCGCGCCCGGGCGCTCATCAGCGTGCCCATGGCCCAGGTGCTCACCGGGCCCGGACGGGGTGCGGCCGTCTCACCGGTGTTCTTCGGCAACCGCGTGATCGCCGGCCGCGCGCGTGGCGGCCACCGCGCGGTGGAGCTGCCGGATGGCCGCCGAGGCTTCCTGCCCGGCGCCGCGTTCGCCGCGGCGCGCGCCCGCTCGCTCGCCGAGCGCGTGCTGGCCCTGTTGGGATCGCCCTACCTGTGGGGCGGGCGCACACCGGCCGGTTACGACTGTTCGGCGTTCGTCCAGCAGGTCCTCCTGGAACAAGGGGTGGCGCTTCCGCGAGACGCCAAGGACCAGTGTCGGCGTTGCCGGAAACTCTCGCCGGGGGTTGCCGCCGAGCCCGGCGACCTGGTGTTCTTCCGGCGCCCCGGAGAGGCCCCGAGCCACGTGGGTATCGCATTGGGCGACAACTACTTCGCCCACTGCCGCGGGCGCGTCCAGGTGGCCAGCATCGTGCCCGGCGATCCGGTGTGCGATCACGACCTGCTGCCCCAGTTCATGGGGTGGTTCCGGGTCGCCTCTATCGCGAAGTGAGTCTCATGAGCACAACCGGCTCGCCCAGAATCGGCTTGACACCCTGTGACGATGCTCCCTAACTTCCCGGCCGGGCGTGCGCCAGGGTCCTTCCGGTAGAAGGACTCGTCCTGGCAATTCATCGTGGCTCCTTCGCAAGGACGAGAGGGAGCTTTTGGCATGTCCGTATGAACCGATCGCGAAAGGAGGTGGGCATCGGATTCCACGTGTAGGCCGGCGGGCCAAGTCCCGGTCGCCGGTGCATCGAGGTAATCGTTGCTTCACCGACTATCGCAA
>JBEBGT010000024.1:0-15891 GCA_040081365.1 Candidatus Eiseniibacteriota bacterium
GGCCGGAGATCCCTTCCTATGAAGCGCATGCGCCCCACGGAGCCGGCTGCCGAGCACGGCACCGCCCCGGCCGTGGCCCCCGCCGCTCCGGCCTGGGCCTTCGGCCTCCTGGTCGTGCTGTTCGCTGCCAGTGGTGCGGCCGCGCTCATCCATGAAGTGCTCTGGTTCCAGGTGCTCGAGCTGGTGGTGGGCTCCTCCGCGGTCTCGCTCGGGATCCTGCTCGGCACCTACATGGGCGGCATGTGCCTCGGCAGCCTGTTGCTGCCCCGCTTCGTGTCGCGCGCGCAGCACCCGGTGCGCGTGTACGGCCTGCTCGAGCTGGGCGTGGGCGTGCTCGCGGTGCTGGTGTTCTTCGTGGTGCCGCTCGTGGGCCGGCTGCTCATGGGCAGTGGCGGCTCGGGCGCGTCCGGTCTGGTGGTGCGCGGCTTGGTCGCGTGCCTGTGCCTGCTGCCACCCACCGCGCTCATGGGGGCCACGCTGCCCGCCATCGCGCGCTGGGTCGAGGCCACGCCGCGCGGCGCGAGCGGCGTGGGCGCGCTCTACACCAGCAACCTGGTGGGCGCGATCGCGGGCTGCCTGCTGGCGGGCTTCCACCTGCTGCGCTTCCACCCGCTCGTCGTCAGCATGCTCGTGGCCGCCGGGCTCAACCTGGTGGTGGGCGGAGTCTCGTGGTGGCTCGCGCGCCACACCGCGCACATGCCCGACATCGGCACGGCCGCGACCGAGCGCACTCCGGTTCGGCTCGATGCGGTCCACGTGGTCACCGCACTGTCCGGCTTCGGCGCACTGGGCGGCCAGGTGGTGTGGACGCGCGTGCTCGCGCTGCTCATGGGGGCCACGGTCTACACGTTCTCGATCATCCTGGCGGTGTTCCTGTTCGGGCTCGGGCTCGGCAGCAGCGTCGGTTCACTGCTGTCTCGCTCGAGCCGTGACGCCCGCCGCGACCTGGGGCTCTGTCAGCTGCTGCTCGCCGCCGCGGTGGCGTGGTCGGCCTACGCCGTGAACCGCTCGCTGCCGTGGTGGCCGGTCAACTTCAACCTGTCGCACGACCCGTGGATCACGTTCCAACTCGACCTCGCGCGCGCGGCCTGGGCACTGCTGCCGCCCACGGTGCTGTGGGGCGCCAGCTTCCCGCTCGCGATCGCGGCCGCCACACGCGCCGACACGGACCCCGGCCGCGTCGTCGCCACCGTGTACGCGGCGAACACGGTGGGGGCCATCGCCGGTTCGCTCGCGTTCACGTTCCTGCTGCCGCTGCTGGGCTCGCAAGGCGAACAGCGTGTGCTCATCGGCGTGGCGGCGGCCGCGGCCTTGTTGCTGCTGACCCCGCGCCCGGGCCGGGCGGCGGGTGCGGCCACGCTGGCGCGAGCCGCCGCGCTCACCGCGGCGCTGGCGGTGGCGGCATTGCTCGCGCTGCGCATGCCGCCACTACCGCAGGCGCTGGTCGCACTCGGACGCTTCGCGACGTTCCGGCTCAACTCGCCCGGCGCGCCGGGCGACGCGGGCAAGGACCCGCTCATCCAGTTCATGGGCGAAGGGCTCACCGAATCGGTGGCGGTGTCCGAGAAGGACGGTGTGCGCGTGTTCCATGTGAGCGGCAAGATCGAAGCGTCGAGCTCGTACATCGACATGCGGCTCCAGCGGCTGCTCGGGCACTTGCCGGCGCTCGTGCACCCCGAACCCAAGTCGGTGCTCATCGTGGGCTGCGGCGCGGGCGTGACCGCGGGCTCGTTCGTGACCCACCCGGGCATTCGGCGAATCGTCATCTGCGAGATCGAACCCATGGTGCCGCAGCACGTCACGCCGTACTTCGCCAACGAGAACCACGGCGTGCTCAGCGACCCGCGCGTCGAGGTCGTGTACGACGACGCCCGGCACTACGTGCTCACCACGCGCGAGAAGTTCGACATCGTGACGTCGGACCCGATCCACCCGTGGGTGGCGGGCTCGGCGGCGCTCTACAGCGCCGATTACTACCGGCTCGTGCGCCGCATCCTGAATCCGGGCGGCGTGGTGTCGCAGTGGGTACCCGTGTACCAGGCCAGCGAGGATGCCGTGAAGAGCGAACTGGCCACGTTCTTCCAGGTGTTCCCGAATGGCACCGCGTGGGCCGGCATCAACCGCGGGGCTGGTTTCGACATGGTCATGCTCGGCACCGAAGCCGCCACACGGGTCGATCTCGCTGCGCTGCGTGAACGCAGCGGCGCACCCGCCATGGCGGCCGTGAACCAGTCGCTGCTGGGCGTGGGCTATCGCTCGGCGTTCGAGCTGCTGTCGAGCTACCTGGGCCGCGCCCAGGACCTGAAGCCGTGGACCGACGGCGCACACATCAATCGCGATCGCGAGCCGTGGCTGCAGTACCGCGCCGGTTGGGACTCGTACACGCAGCAGCCCAACAACCTGTTCGAGGAGATGGCGCGCTACCGCAAGTTTCCGCACGAGTTGTTCGTGGGCACGCCGGAACTGCAGCAAGCGCTCATGGACGCTGGTGCTGCGCAGGCCGCGGCCCAACGCGTGCCCGAGGCCTCGCCGCCGCGCTGAGGCCAGCCCCGCGTCGCCGGAGTCGCGGGGCACATGGTGCGATCAGCCGCGGCGCGGTGGCGAAGTGGACACGCGTACCGCGCAAGTGCACGTGATTCCGCCGACCACTCCCCGCCCGAGTGTGGCGTGAACCATCGATGTTCGCGCGGAGCGAACTTCAGCACCTTCGCACGTGCGTTTTCGTCACCGCACGGAGAATGCGCCGCGCGTCGCGCGTCACGGTGCGCGCGCGGTGCGGCGTGCAGCAGCACGATGCGCGGAGTGCGTGGAGTTCACCCGCGCGCCCACACGCGTATACCCACACTGCGCTCGCATTCGCTGTCACCAACATTCGTACGCGTGCACGGCGCGCATGGATGAATCTACATGACTCGCACAAGGTCCTTCGGGATACTGCGAATGAGTCGCGAAGCCGCGAACCGCCGGACTCTCTCCCGGCCCGCACGCGCTCACATCAGCAGGTTGGAACCCGGTGTACCGCACTCTCCGCCCCGCAACGGGTCCGGACCGTGGGTGCTCCTGCCGTCGTGAATCACCGCGCGCCGTCGGGAGAGTCGGGGTGGACGCTCACCTCGTTCCGCCGGGCTCGTCGTGATGGACCGTTCGCACCGCCGCTCCTGCCGAGGGACGGACCACTCGCCACACCACGCGGACCGGGAGGGCCGCCAGCACCACGACCCACGACCGGCGTCGGCACGCCGTGTCCAGCCGCACTGGATCTCTCTCTCCAGTGGCGGGGCCTCCCCACGCCGTGCACTGCACGGCTGGCCTCGCCGAACTCTCTCTCCCCAGGCCCGGCCCACGCCGGGCTGCTCAAGAGGTCTGCCATGCGCAGAATGCTGCCCGTCTTCGGACTCGGGCTCGCCGCGCTGATCGCGCTCCAGGTCGCGTCCCATCCGGTGACCGCCCAGATCGTCCCCGATCCCGCGCCGTCGCCCCCGCCTTCCCTCAAGACCGTCAAAGTTCCCCTGCCCGAGGATCTGGGCAAGTACGTCATCGACAAGGCCGCTGCGATCGCGCTTGGCAAGGCCCTGTTCTGGGACCTGCAGACCGGCGGTGATGGCCAGACGGCGTGTGCTTCGTGCCACTTCCAGGCCGGCGCCGACACGCGCATCACCAACCAGCTCAATCCGGGCGCCAATGGCATGTTCGACGTGGGCATGCCGAACCACACGTACGCGGCGGGCGAGTTCCCGTTCCACCAGCTCGCGGATCCCGACAACCGGCACTCCGCGCGCCTGCGCAGCAAGGACGATGTCTCGGGCTCGAACGGCGTGCATAACTCCGTGTTCGTGGACATCGTGCCCGGTTCCGGCCACGACGACATCGTGAGCGTGCCCGACGCCACGTTCAACGTGCACGGGCTCAACACCCGTCGCGTGACAGGTCGCAACACGCCTTCGACCGTGAACGCCATTTTCAACGTGCGCAACTTCTGGGATGGCCGTGCGGCCCGCCGCTTCAATGGCCGCAATCCGTTCGGCGACGCCGACGTCAACGCCCGCGTGCTGCGCGTGGACGACCTCGGCGAACTCGAGAAGGTGCGGTTGTCGATCAACAACGCGAGCCTCGCCTCGCAGGCCGTGGGTCCGCCGAACAACAACACCGAGATGTCCGCCGACGGCCGCGACTGGCTCAAACTCGGCAAGAAGATGCTGAGCCTGCAGCCGCTCGGCACGCAGCGCGTCCACCCGGAGGACAGCTCACTGGGCGAGCTGGCGATCACCGGCGGCAACGGGCTCAACACCACCTACGGCGACATGATCCGCGCGGCATTCTCGCCCCAGTGGTGGGACTCGGATCAGGTCGTCGACGCCGCGCTCGAGGTGATCCCGGGCGTCACCGCCCCGGCGCCGGGCCAGTCGTTGCCCACCGACCAGTACACGCTCATGGAGGCCAATTTCTCGATGTTCTGGGGCTTGGCCATCGCACTGTACGAATCCACGCTCATCTCGGACGACGCCCCATACGACCAGTTCGCCGAGGGACGTTCCAACGCGCTCACGCCGCAGCAGCAGTTCGGCCTCAAGCTGTTCGTGAACAGTAGCACCGGCAACTGCGCGGCCTGCCACGCCGGCTCGGAGTTCACCGGTGCCTCATTCAGCGCTCGGCTCGACCCGATCACCAAGGACGGCATGATCGAGCGCATGATCATGGGCGACAAACAGGTGGCGGTGTACGACGGCGGCTTCTACAACATCGGTGTCCGCCCCACGGCCGAGGATCTCGGTGTCGGCGCCAACGATCCGTTCGGGAACCCGTTGTCGATCGCGCGCCGTGAGGCCCGCGAGCTCGGCAGCGTCGAAGACGCCGAACTGTCCCCGCCCATGAGCCCGGATGAGCGCATCGCCGCGGATGGCGCGTTCAAGACACCGACGCTGCGCAACGTGGAGCTCAACGGGCCCTACTTCCACAACGGCAGCGTCGCCAAGCTCGGCGACGTCATCGATTTCTATTCCCGCGGCGGCAACTTCCGGGACGAGAACATGAACGACCTCGACCCCGACATCCACCGCGTGAAGGGACTGATCGGGCGCCCGCACCGCAAGGCCGCGCTGGCCAGCTTCCTGCGCTCGCTGACCGACGAGCGTGTGCGCTGGAACCGCGCCCCGTTCGACCACCCGGAGATCACGCTGCAGATGGGCGCGCCGGGCTCGGAGGTGTCGGTGCTGCAGGACCTGTCCGTCGCCGGCCAGGCCCAGGACCTCACCACCGTGCTGCCCGCGACGGGCCGCAACGGTGCCACACAGCCCGCGCAACCGTTCCTCGGCGCGGCGGTGTTCGACGCCTCGCCGATCGCGGCGCCGAACCCGGTGTACAGCGGCATGGTGGCGTGTGCCACCGACACGCTGTACCTCGGAACGCGCTTCGACACCGAGGGCGACCTGTGGTCGAACGGCTTCCTGCGGGTGGCGGACCGCAGCAACCACCGTGTGCTGCACGGTGACCTCACCGCCGGCGGCGACATGAAGGTGCGCGGCGACTCGACGGTGATCCGCGGCAGCGCCATGGCCCGCGGGCAGGCGTCGCTGTATCCCTCGACCGGCGTCACGTTGGAAGACGGCGTCGCCGGCAGCTTCGTGGAGTTCTTCGCGCCCCTCGTTCTGCCGACGTTGCCCAGTGCCATCCCGGGCGCGGCGAACGTGACCGTGACGAAGCTCGCCCCACAGACGTTGCTTCCCGGCAGCTACAACAACGTGCTGGTGAAGCCGGGTGCGAAGCTCACGCTCGTGAACGGCAACTACGTGTTCCGCGGCCTCAATGTGCAGGAGACCGGCCGCATCGTGTATGACGAGAACGGCGCGCCGGACGCGCTCACGGCCTCGGGCGAGATGCCGATCCTGCCCACCGAGCGCACCACGCTCACGGTGGTCTCGGACTTCGCGGTGCAGACCGGAGCGGTCGTGTCGTCCGGCGACGCGAACCGCAGCACGCACCTGCGCATCAACGTGCTTGCCAGTAACAAGACGATCCGTTTCGGCCGCAACGTCACGTTCCACGGCTCACTCGTCGCTCCCGGCTGCCGTGTCATCATGGCGGACGGCGGCACGCTGCAGGGTGCGATCTTCGCGAAGACGGTCGAGATCGGGGACCTGTGCACGATCCGGCCGCACCACCTGCCGGACGACGACCTCACGCCAGCCGCCGTCGCGGTGGCGAGATCGGCGGTGGCGGTGCCGCCGGCCGGGCCCTTGGGCACGGAGTCGTTCCTCAACACGTCGGCTTCGGACCTCGGGCTCGAGTTCGCACTCAAGCAGAACCAACCGAACCCGTTCCGCATGGGCACGGTCATGCGCTTCGCGTTGCCGGAGGAGCGTGAAGTGCGGCTCGAGGTGTTCGACATCGGCGGCCGCATGGTGAAGTCGCTGGCCCGGGGCAAGTTCGGACCCGGCCTGCACACGCTCACCTGGAACGGCCTCGGCGAGCGCGGTAACCGCTTGCCGAGCGGTGTCTATCTGTACCGGCTGGTGGCGGGCAGGGACGTCGCCAACCGCAAGCTCATCCTGACGAACTGATATCCCCCGCGCCGGCGCCCATGGGTGGGCGCCGATGATGCTCCGCACACCGGAGCGCACAACGCGACGGCCGGTTCCGCGAGGGACCGGCCGTCGTCGTCTTCCGGATCGTCGGCTCGGGCCGACGTTGCGCCACTAGTGCTTGCCCGGCGCCGGATCCACCCGCGTGGCGTGATAGCGCTCCATGAGCCAGCGGCCGTCACGCTTCACGAACACCACCGTCTCCAGGAAGTCGAACGGCATGGGCGTGCCCTTCACCGGCGTCCACACCTCGTGATTGTGCATGCTGGTCCAGGCCACCGAGTCGGTGACCACGGTCTGGAAGTCCTGCATGTCGGCACTCTGCGTGCCCTGCCCGGCGCCGGCCATGATGTCGCGGATCAACTCGTCACGCGACTTCATCTTGGTGTGCTCGAAGATGAAGAACTCCGGCGCCAGTGGTGCCGCGATGCCGGCTGAGTCCTGCGCCCCGATCGCGACGTACCAGCGGCGCAGCACCGCCTCGACACTATCGGGCGGATCGACGGGCGGCCGCGAGGTCACCGGCGGCGCCGCCGGAGCGCAGCCGGCCACCCACAGCGCGAGCACCACTCCGCACCCCCACGCGCCACGCTTCGCCACGCTCATGCCGGACCTCTCGAGAAAGGCATCCTCCGCCACCGTTTGCCGGTCGCCGCGAACAACGCGTTCGCGACCGCCGGTGCGACCACCGGGACACCGGGCTCCCCCACGCCGCCCGGCTTCTCGCTGCTCGACAGCACATGCGCCTCGATCACCGGGACGTCCGGCAGCCGCAGGATGCGATGGCCGTCGAAGTTGCCCTCGACCGTGGCGCCGTTCGCGAACGTGAACTCGCAATCGAGCGCGGCCGACAGGCCGAACACCACGGCGCCCTCGAGCTGCGCGCGCACGGTGTCCGGGTTCACCACCTGGCCGCAGTCGAGGGCGATGACCGCACGGTGCACGCGCGGCACGCCGTTCTCGGCCGAGACCTCCGCGACCATGGCGGCGTAGCTACCGAACGACGCATGCACCGCGAGCCCCATGCCGCGCCCCTTGGGCAGCTTGCGACCCCAGCCCGCCTTCTCGGCCACGAACCGCAGCACCGCGGCATGGCGCGGCTTGTCCTGCAGCAGCTCGAGCCGGAACGCCAACGGGTCCGCGCCCGCGGCGGCCGCGCACTCGTCCATGAAGCCCTCGCTGCCGAACGGATTCTGCGAGCTCCACACCGAGCGGAACCACAACACGGAGATGCCCGGGTCGCTCTGCACATGCTCGGCGCGGTAGTCGGCCACGGCGTACGGCCAGTCGGTGAGGCCGTCGCTGATGTTCTCGTCGACGCCGTTCTTCACCTCTTCCGGCAGGAGTTGCAGGCTGATCGAGGGCGCGACCACGCGGTGGCGGAATGCTGTCAACCGCCCCGCGCTCACGCCCGCGCTCATGCGGTGCAGGCTTGCGGGCCGGTAGAAGCCGCCGCGCATGTCATCCTCTCGCGCCCACACGACCTGGACAGGCGCCTGGATCGCCTTCGAGACCAGCGCAGCCTCGATCGCATAGTCGTGGAACAGCCTCCGTCCGAACGCCCCACCGACGAGCGGAATCACCAGGTCGATGTTCTCCGCAGGCACGCCGATCGCCTTGGCGACCTCGGGTACCGCCCAACTCGGCAGCTGGACGGGCGCCCAGAGCCTGCAACGATCGCCGCTGACATGCGCGGTGGCATTCTGCGGTTCCATCGGCGCGTGCGCGACGTAGGGCACGTGGTAGTCGGCCTCGAGCTTGTGTTCGGAACGTGCCTGGGCCGCGGCGAAGTCGCCAGTCGAGCGGTGCCGCACGCCCTCCTGTCGCGCGGCAGCCTTGAACTGCGCCGCGATGGTCGCCGAGTCGAGCTGGGCGTGCGAACCGTGATCCCAGGTGACTTGCAGCGCACGGCGCGCCTGCATGGCGGTCCACGTGTCGGTGGCCACCACGGCCACGCCGCGCTCGAGCGGCACCACGTGCTTCACGCCGGGCAAGGCAAGCGCCCTGGCGGCGTCGAACTTCGCCAACTTGCCGCCATGGGTGGGACAGCGCTCGATGGCCGCGAACAGGAGCCCCTCGATGCGGAAGTCCAGGCTGTAGCGCGCCGAGCCATCGGTCTTGCCCGGGATGTCGAAGCGCGGCGTACTGCGATTCAGGAGGCGGTAGTCCTTGGCGTCCTTGAGCACGGGCTCTTTGGGCACGGGCAGCGCACTGGCATCCGCCACGAGATCGCCGTAGCCGAGCCGTCGGCGGCTGGCGTCATGGATCACGGCACCGGCCTCGGTGCGGCAGGTGCCCGGCTCCACGCTCCAGCGCTTGGCCGCCGCCGCCACCAGCATGGCGCGCGCGGCCGCGCCCGCCTTGCGCAGCGGATTCCAACTGCCGCGCACGGCGTAGCTGCCGCCGGTGTCCATGCTGCCGTAGCGCTTGGGGTCGTACTTCGCATAGCGGATCCCGACGCGCTTCCAGTCGGCGTCGAGTTCCTCGGCCAGGATCATGGGCAGCGCCGTGTTGATGCCCTGCCCCATCTCGACCTTCGTCACCCACAGTGTGGTGGCGCCATCGCCGTCGATGCGGATGAAGCCGCTGGGCTCGAACGTGGCGGTGTCGGCGTGCGCGAGCGAACCCAGCGCATCGAAGCCCAGCACGAGCCCGGCGGCGCTCACGCCGGTGAGCTGCAGGAACGTGCGGCGCGGCATCTGCACGGGCGCGCTCACCTGGCCCCCGCGTTCGCGGCGTTGCGAATGGCCTGGCGGATGCGCACGTAGGTGCCGCAGCGGCACAGATTGCCGGCCATGGCCTCGTCGATCTCGGCGTCGGTGGCGTGCGGCTTCTTGGCCAGCAGCGCGGCGGCCGACATGATCTGCCCCGACTGGCAGTAGCCGCACTGCGGCACCTGCGCCTCGATCCACGCCTTCTGGACCGGGTGGGAGCGATCGGCCGACAGTCCCTCGATGGTGGTGACCGCGCGTGCGCCCAACTCGCCCACCGGCAACTGGCAAGCGCGCACCGCCTCGCCATCCACATGCACCGTGCACGCACCGCACAGCGACTGACCACAGCCATACTTGGTACCGGTCATGCCGAGCTTGTCACGCAGGACCCACAACAACGGCATCTCGGCGGCGGCTTCCACGGCCAGCGTGGCGCCGTTCACCTTGAGCGAGTAGGACGGCATCGAGGATTCCTCCGGGGCGGGGGCGGGCGAACGCAACGAGTTCGCGCCCGAGAGGACACCCACGGTCGGGCGGGCGTCCAGTGAAAAGCACCACGGGCCGGCTCCCGACCGAGGAGCCGGCCCGCGCACCGCTTGGATTCCGGCTAGTCGACGGCCGGGATCACCACCGCCGCGAGGGCCGGGTCGAATGCGGCTTCACGATGCGCGAAGCGCTCCGTGGCCGACGCGGGCATCTTCTCGAGCGTGAACTTCAGGGTCTTCGTGGAGCGTCCGCGCTGCACGGTGTAGGCAACGGAGCTGCCCACGCTGCAATCGGCACTCGACGAGCACGACATGCCGGCATGGTCCGCCTTGAGATTGCGACCATTCACCGCCAGCACCACGTCACCACTGCGCAGGCCGGAACGTGCGGCCGGGCTGCCCGCGGCGACCGCAGCGACCTGCACGGCCCCGGCCGGGGTGCGCTGCAGCCATGCACCCGCCCACGCGGTCGAGCGGGACGTGCTCGAACACGAACCGTGGCTGGCGGATGCGGTCGTGGCGGACATCTTGCCCTTGGACGCACCGTCACACGCCAATACCGGCACGGCCGTGGTGACGACGAGTGCGGCGAGCATCGGAAGCACGAGCTTGTGGTTCATCTTCCCTCCCAGTGGAGATGACGGCGCGGCCAGCGCAACGGCCGGTGGATCGGCCGCATGCCCACAGGCTACTCCTTTGGGACCCCGCCCCACGGAGGAGCCGACGAACGACGGGCCAGCGCCCACCAGCGCACGAGCGCGACGGACGATGTCCGGCGCGAGTCCGGTCGAGGTCCGGGAACCGTACAGGGCCCGCAAGCGGCGGCCCGAGGTTCGAACGGCCCGCTCCTCGTCTGAGGAGCGGGCCGTCGAGGGTCGAGGCGGTGGGGCGCGGCTACTTCTGCGCGGGGACCATGACCTTGCGGATGTTCGCCGTGTACGTGCCGGTGATGCCGTCCGGGCCGACCGCGGTGAACGTCATGCGCGCATCGACCTCGCGACCGGTCGTCACCCACGAGTTCCAGCGCTCCAGCTGCAGACGCAGGATCGGAGGGCCTTCGCCCAGTCCCGCGAGCCCGGGCCAGATGATCTCGAGCACATTGCGACCGGCATCCGAGGCCACGACCACACCCGGCTCGAGGAAGACGCCGGGGAACACGAGCGGTCCGAACAGCAGATCCTGGCCGGTCTCAGTGACGCTGAGCGCCGTGCCCGAGCGCCACATGTTGGCGGAACCACCGAGGAACTGGATCGTGGGCGCTTCGGACGCCACACACAGCCCTGCGGCGTGCAGCGTGCCGCTCGGCACGTCGCCAAGAGCCTCGAGCCGCAGTCGGCCGAGACGGTACTGCACGATGGCCGCCATCTGGACGACGACCGAGTCACTGGTGCCCATGAGCGTCTGCGGACACGCGGGCGGCGCGCCGGCGAACGCCTGGGGCGTTGCGGACCCCGACAGGTTGATGCGCTCGGCCGAGCCCTTGAAGTACATGGGCACGCTGTCGCGCACCGCGACCATGTCCCACACGATGTCGTACGTCTGCGCGCTCGACAGCAGCGCCGTGTTCCAGCGGCTCAGCTGCACGCGGATGATCGGCTGCCCCACACCCACGCCCGCGATGGACGGCCAGATGACCTCGAGCACGTTGCCACCGGCATCCGAAGCGACGACGACACCGGGCTCGACCAGCCGGCCCGGGAACAGCAGTTCACCGAACGTCAGCTGCTGCCCGGTCTCAGTGATCGACGTGGTCGTGCCATGGATGAAGACGTTGGCGTGCCCGCCCATGAAGCGGATCGAGGGCGCATCGACCGCAACGCACGGCCCCATGTTCTCGATCGACGGCGACGGCAGGTCACCGGTGATCTCGAAGCGCACCCGGCGCGGGGTGAACGAGGCGCACATGCCGCTCACCGCTTGGAACTCGACAGCGGTCTCGAGCGTGTTGGGGATCATGCTGGGACAGCTCACCGGCACGTCACGCGTGCCCGGGAACGCCTTCACCGTCGAAGACGACGGCGAGGTCACGTTCTGGGTGCGCGAACAGGCACCGAGCCCGAGAGCCAGCAGGATGGCTGCGGCGGCGACGGGCGCCGATGCAACCAGGGTACGGGGGGACTTCATGGTGGAGCCTCCTGGAGAGAGTGAGGAGGTGAAACCGGGTATGCACGGACGTGCCGTACCGGTGCCTCGCCCGTGGGGGAGCGGTGCGACCGGGGGTACGACCTGGACGTGGAGCGCCAGGGAGTGAGCGTGGCAAGCGCTCGATGCATCAAGCCTCTCAGGGCGGGGCACCCCGGTACAATGGAATACTGGTCCCACCCGCATGATTCGCGGCCGGATCACGCCCGACCATGTTCGATACGCCCGAACAATTGCGAACTGCAAGGCAACCTCCGCCCCTGCGCACGCGTTTCGCGGCGGGGGCGAGGTGCCCGGGGCGACAACGAGAGCGAGTTGGACCCGATGTTCGTGCGCGCCGATGCCGCCCGGCGCAACCCGCGGGGGCAGCGATCCGAGCGGCTCGGTCGCGGTGCTCCGTGAGGTGAACGCGGCGGACGACATGTCGGCTTCGGTGTGCCGAGCATTCACAGCGGTGGGCGGGCCCGAGGCGAAGATCCCTTGGGCTGAAACGCCGGTGGCGGGCGTCGCTGCAAGGTCCCGCTTGTTGGCCGCGTTCATCCGACCCGACGGCCAGATCGGGGACCACACCCCGCCCGGACCCTTTCTGGTGCGGGCACAAGCCTCGGGCGAGTCGCGCATGGTCAGCGGGTGGTGCTCACCCGCTGACCATGGCTGCCGGATGCCGGAGCGCGGACCACCCTTCCCACATCATGAATACCGTGTAGAAGGCCGGATCACGAGCCGATATCGGAGTCAGCAAGAGGCCCCCGCCTCTTCCCACTCCGAGGGGCAAGGCTCATGGCGACACCCGACCCATCCGGTCCACCGCGCCCGGGTGCATCCGCACGCACGACCGCTCCGGAGCGTGACCGCACCGCCGCCGAGGACGCGCACGCACGCCAGGCCACCGCCTGGCTGCAGCTGTTCGCACGCACGCTCAAGACCTGGCGGCTCTACGACGAGCACAACCCCATGGTCACCCAGTTCCGCGAGCAGCTGCATCGCGCGCTCACGGAGCTGCTCGAGGCGCACGGCACCCTGACGCTGAGCTTCACGGCCGACACGGTGAGCTGCGCCGGCGTCGAGATCCATCGCGCGCACTCGCGCGACGACCAGCTCAGCATGGTGTTCTTCCGCGATGGCATCCATGCACTCACGTTCGCCCCCGGCATGGCACGCGAGGAACTCGACGTCGTGCTGGGTCACGTCGTGCGCATGAGCGTGCGCGCGCAGGAACACGAGGACGACCTCGTCACCCTGCTGTGGGAAGCCGAGCTGCCGCATCTCGACATGCAGTATGTGTCCGCCGAGGCCGACTTCGACCTGTCGTCCGAGAACCCCGCGTCGGACTCCCCCGTCCGCCGTGGTCCGCCCATGGCGTGGCCACAGGGGGGCACGGGAACCGACGAACCCGCGAACACCTCCCCATCGCAGCCCGCGCTCTCGTCCGGCGGTGCCAGCCGCACCCCGGCACCGGTGGGGGGCGGCACGCGCTCCGAGGACTGGACGACATCGGACCCGACTGGGCCGCTGGCCGAGGAACTCGAAGCCATCGAGGCCGGCGCCCCACTCGCGCTGCGCCGGTTCGAGGAGGAGCGCAACCGTGAGCAGGCCGAGAGCCGAAGCGGTGCCATGCTCACGCTCATCGACGACGCGCTGCACTGTGGGTTGCAACCGGCCGAACAGCACGTGTTCCGCCCCACGGTCATCGAGATCGTGCAGGACGCGCTCGGCGCCGGCCGCTGGGAAGACACCGCGCGTGCGCTGCCCGTGCTGCGAGCCTGCCACGCCGGCACGGACGAGATGGAGTTGTGGGCCGGGCTGGCACGGGCCGACTCCCTGTTGACCCGGACCGTGATCCGCATGCTCGACAGCCAGAACCAGCAGGAAGTGGCTCGCTTCTTCGAGCTGGCACGTGCCGCAGGTCCGCTTTCGCTCGACTGGCTGATCCTGATCCTGGCCGAGAGCCAGCAGCAGCGCGTGCGCCGGCCGCTCGCGCGCACCATCGCCGAGATCGCCGGCGAGCACGTGGGACGCATCACGCATTGGCTCACCGACAAACGCTGGTACCTGGTGCGCAATCTGGTCATGTCGCTGCACGCCATCGGTGGCGAGAGCATCGTGTCCCCGCTCGCCGGTGTGCTCGCACATCCCGACCGCCGCGTACGGCTCGAGGTGCTGGGCGCGCTCGGGCGTGTGCCGCCGCCGCTGGCGCGCCCGCTGCTGCTGCGCGTCCTGCACACCGACGACGTCCGCGAGTTGTCGAGCGCGCTGCGGCTCCTCGCCACCGGCCCCGACCCCGAGGTGGCTCGCCACCTGCTGGATCGCGTCCTGGCCGAGGACTTCGTCGAACGCAGTCCCGAGGAACAGCGCACGGTGCTGTCGGCCCTCGGCGCGACCGGCAACGACGACATGATCCCGCTGTTGGAGTCACTGCTCGACCCCGCCAAGCGCCCCGGCCCGGGCCACGAACAGCTGCTGCCCGGCATCGCGCGCTGCCTGGTGCGACTCGGCACGCCGGGCGCGGTGGCGGCCCTGCAGCGCGCCATGGGCTCCCGCTGGCAGTCCACACGCGAAGCGGCGAGTCTGGCACTCGCCGCGGCGAGGCCGCGATGATCCACTCGCCCCTCGGTCATGCCGGTGAAGGCGAGCGCGAACGCCAGCAGGGCGTGATCATCGTGCAGCGCTTGCACGGGCTGCTGCGCGCGCTGCGGCTGTATGATGCCGCGAACCAGACCGTGCAGGCGCAGTTGCGCGAGCTGGAGTCGGCGTTCGCACAGCTCGGCGGCGACGAAGCGCTGCTCATGGGACTCGGCGAATACCTCTACCTGAATAACGTCCGGCTGCGGCCCTCGAGCACGCAGGCCACCCTGTTCCGCGCACTGCTCATGGAGTTCGCGCAACGCGGGCTGGCGGGCCTGCGCGTCCGCGCCGGCGCCCCCGCATCGGAGCTCGAGGTGGTGGCGGCGCTGTTGCTCCGGCATCGCGACGCCGACGGCGGCGCAACCCTGGCGCGTGAGATCGCCGCACGCGGCCTGCGCCACGTGAGCACGGTACTCGCCCACGAACTCGCGGGGCAGGACGCCGGCGACGCGAACGACAACAACGCCACCGAGCCGCTCGACTCCCGACAGCGCGCACGCCGGCTCTATCATGCCGCGGTCGCGGGCACCGAGCAGGTGGTGGCACGCAGCGCCGCCCAGGGCCGGCCCGCGTTGCAGCAGGCGAGGCGCGTGGTCCAGCCGTTGGTGGACCAGGTCATGAAGAGCGAATACTCGATCCTGGGCATGACGGCCATCCGCGAGCACGACGAGCACACCTACGCACACTGCGTGAACGTGAGCGTGTTGTCGATCCGCATCGGGCAGGTGCTCGGGATGAGCCGCCAGGAGCTCGCGAACCTCGGGGTCGCCGCACTCCTGCACGATGTGGGCAAGGTCATGGTGCCCACCGAGGTCCTGCAGAAGGCCGGGAAACTGGAGCCCGCCGAGTGGGACGCCATCCGGCGCCACCCACTCGAGGGCTTCAAGCTGGTCTGCCGCATGCCGCACCTCACCCAGCTCACGCTCACCACGGCGCGCGTCGCGCTGCAGCACCACGTCAGCCTCGACGGCACGGGGTATCCCGCCAGCGTGAACGCCACGCGCGTCTCGACCGCGGCGCGTATCGTCGCGGTGGCGGACTTCTTCGATGCCGTGACCGCACACCGTGCCTATCGTAAGCGCCCACTCACGCCGTTCGAGGCGCTTCACCTCATCTTGCGCGTGGAGCGCGCCAAGTTCGATCCCGCACCGGTGTGGGCGCTGCTGCAGGCCGTGGGGCACTACCCGGCGGGTACGGTGCTGCAGATGCGCTCGGGCTTCGTGCTGTTGAGTCTGTCGCCGAGCGCGGAGGACCCGCGCCGCCCGATGTGCCGTGTGCTCGTGCGCCCGGACGGCAGCCTGCCGCCCGAAGACGCGCCCGAGTTCTGGGACCCCATGCCGGCCACCG
>JBEBGT010000025.1:0-15882 GCA_040081365.1 Candidatus Eiseniibacteriota bacterium
GCGCTTCGTCTTGATGGGTTGGACCGCGGTGCGCTCGCGGCGTGTCGGCACTGCGCCCGGTACTCGACCCGGTGATGGGGCGCATGAGTCCAGGCTCTGGCGGTGCGCGGGATCCGGAGGACTCTCCGGGGGCCGACGCGCCGGACACGGTCGCCATCGCCGTCGCCGTCGTGGTCGCAGTCGCCATCGCAGTCATGAGGAACCCGTATGCAGCCGATCGACGACACCATCACCGCCATCGCCACCGCACCGGGTGCGGCCGGGTTGGCCGTGCTGCGCGTGAGTGGCGTGCAGGCTCTTGCCATGGCCGACGCGGTGTTCCGCGGCAGCGCACCGCTGGCCGAGGCGGCCGGGCATACGCTGCACCACGGCTGGGCGGTCGATGCGGCGGGCGCGCGGCTCGACGAAGTGGTGGCGGCGGTGTTCCGCGCGCCGCGCTCGTACACGGGTGAGGACACGGTGGAGCTGTCGTGTCACGGCGGCGGTGTGAGCGCGGGTCGCGTGCTGGCGGCGGTGCGCGCGGCAGGGGCACGGTTGGCGGGCCCGGGCGAGTTCACGCTGCGCGCCTACCTGCACGGCCGCCTGGACCTCGCGCAGGCCGAGGCGGTGGCCGACCTGGTGCACGCCGAGACCGACAGCGCGGGCGATCTGGCGCTGGGCCAGCTCGCGGGCGCGTTGTCGGCGCGTGTGCGCGAGCTGGAGGAGCGCATCACCGACGCCACGGCCGAGGTCGAGGCCCGCGTGGACTTCGCCGAGGACGTGGGCGGCATCGAGACGCCGGCGCACGTGCGCACGGCCATCGCCGAGGCGAGTGCCGCACTCGACGCGCTGTTGGCGGGCGCACCCTGGGCGCGCGCCGTGCGCGAGGGCGTGCGCGTGCCGCTGGTGGGCCGGCCCAACGCGGGCAAGTCGTCGTTGTTCAACGCGCTCCTGGGCGAGGACCGCGCCATTGTCACCGCCGAGCCCGGCACCACGCGCGATCGCGTGAGCGAGAAGTTGCACGTGGCGGGCGTGCCGGTGACGTTGTCCGACACGGCGGGCGTGCGCATGGCGACGAACCCGGTGGAGGCCATGGGCGTGGCGCGCGCGCTGGCGGCACTCGAGGGCGCGGCGGTGGTGGTGTGGGTGGTCGACGGCACGCAGCCGTTGGAGGCCGCGGGCGACATGCTGGTGGCGAGCCTGCCTGGTCGGCGCGTGCTGGTGGCGGTGAGCAAGTCCGACCTGCCGAACATGGTGACCGACGAACAGGTGGCCGCGGCCTTGAAGGGCGCCGAGCATGCGGTCGTGCGCGTGTCGGCGGTGGCGGGCTCGGGGCTCGCGGAACTGCGCGAGGCGCTGGCCGTGCTGTTGGGCGCGGGGCGTGCGGGCGGGCTGGCGGGCGCGGTGTCGAACCCGCGGCACACCGACGCGCTGTCGCGTGCGCGCGCGGCGCTGGAGCGTGCCGCGGCCGCCGCGCAGGCGGGCGCGCCGGGTGAGATCGTGGCGCTCGAGTTGCGCGAGTCGCTGGCCGCCCTGGGTGAGGTCACGGGCCGCAACGCCAGCGAGGAGCTGCTGGAGCGCATCTTCGCGCGCTTCTGCATCGGCAAGTGATGCGGCCCACGCCCGAGGAATCCGCGGCGCACTTCGCACCCTCGCCGGGAGCCCCGGCCAGTGCACTGCCGGCGCGCGCGGCCGATGCCGCGCAGCGTGAAGGCGCGTTCGACGTGGTGGTGGTGGGCGCGGGCCATGCGGGCTGCGAGGCCGCCCACGCGGCCGCGCGCATGGGGCTGCACGTGGCGATCGTCACGGTGAAGCTGGGCGATGTGGCCAAGATGTCGTGTAACCCGGCCATCGGGGGCGTGGCCAAGGGCCACATGGTGCGCGAGCTCGATGCCCTGGGCGGCGTGATGGGCCTGGTCACCGATCGCGCGGGCATCCAGTTCAAGATGCTGAACCGCGGCCGCGGCCCGGCGGTGTGGTCGCCGCGCGCGCAGTGCGACAAGGCGCTGTATTCGGCCGAGATGCTGGCGCTGCTGGATGCCACGCCCGGACTGGAGTTCGTGGAGGGCGTGGTGCAGCGCGTGCGCACGGGCGCCGGGCGCGTGAGCGGCGTGGAGCTGCTGGACGGCCGCGTGCTGCACGGGCGTGCGGTGGTGATCACGCCGGGCACGTTCCTGAACGGCGTGCTGCATTTGGGTGAGCGACAGTTGGCGGGTGGTCGGTTGGGCGAGCACGCGGCGCGTGCGCTGAGCGAGTGCCTGGCGGAGCTGGGCTTCGAGCGCGGGCGATTGAAGACGGGCACGCCGCCGCGACTGCACCGTGATTCGCTGGACCTGCACCTGCTCCAAGTGGCGCCGGGCGACGAGCCGCCGGAGCCGTTCTCGCATTGGACCGACCGGCTGGAGTTGGAACAGGTGGCGTGCTGGGTGACGCACACCAACGCGCGCACGCACGCGGTCATCCGCGCCAACATGAGCCGTTCGCCGCTCTATTCGGGTGCGATCACCGGCAGCGGGCCGCGCTATTGCCCGTCGCTGGAGGACAAAGTGGTGAAGTTCGCCGAGCGCGAGCAGCACCATCTGTTCCTGGAGCCCGAGGGTCGCACGGCCGACGAGATCTACGTGAACGGTGTGTCGACCAGCATGCCCGAGGACGTGCAGCTGGAGTTCATCCGCACGATCCGCGGGCTCGAGCGCGCCGAGATGCTGCGGCCGGGCTATGCCGTGGAGTACGACTTCGTGCTGCCGCACCAGTTGGATGCCACGCTGCAGAGCCGCGCGACGCCGGGGTTGTGGCTGGCGGGCCAGATCTGCGGCACGTCGGGCTATGAAGAAGCGGCGGCACAGGGGTTCGTGGCGGGCGTGAACGCGGCGCGTGCGGTGCGCGGCGAAGCACCGTTCGTGCTGCGGCGCGATCAGGCGTACATCGGCGTGCTGGTGGACGACCTGGTGACGCGCGAGCACCGCGAGCCCTATCGCATGTTCACGTCGGCGGCCGAGCATCGGCTGTTGCTGCGCGCCGACAACGCCGACGAACGCCTGGTGACGCTGGGGCATGGGCTCGGCCTGCTGAGCGATGGGCAGTTGGAGCGCACGCGTGCGCGCTGGTCGGCGATCGATGCCGAGGAACAGCGGCTGTCGCGCGTGAGCGTGACGGTGGCCGCGCCCACCACCACGGCGGGCACGCGTTCGGTGCGCGCGGCCGACTGGCTGGCACGTCCCGAGGGGCGCTACGAGGAGTTGCCGGCGCTGGGCGTGGAGTCGATGCTGCCGCGCGCACTGTGGGGAGCGCTCGAGGTGCGGCTGCGCTATCGCGGCTACATCGAGCGCCAGCAGCGGACGGCGAACTCGGCCGCCGCGCTGGAGGCCGTGGCGCTCGCGCCCGCGATGTTCGATGGCGAGCTGCCGGGGCTCTCGAGTGAGGCGGCCGAGAAGCTCAAGCGCTGGCGGCCGTCGTCGGTGGGTATGGCGTCTCGCATCGCGGGCGTGTCGCCGTCGGATGTGTCGGTGCTGCTGGTGCTGGCGCGGCGCTTCGCCGGCCGCGCGGGTGCGGCCCGGACGCCGGAATGAGCGGGGCCGCCATCGGCGGGTGCGGTGTGGCCGAGCGTTGCGGACCCCCGGCCGGCTGCCGCTGCTGAGGCGATGCTCCGGTCCGGAGTCGCGGTGTCGGGCGCGGTTGCCCGTGGGCTCTGCTTGCGACCGGTCGGGGCGGATCCCGGCGCGGGGACCGTGGCCGCTGGCGCGATGCTCCGCGCGCAGTCGCGATGTCCGGGCCGGTCGCGAGCGGGCCCTGCGTGCGCGCGATCGCGGCGGATCCCGGCTCGGCGATGGCGGCCGCTGACGCCACGCTCTCTGCTCGATCGCCGTTCCAGGCACGACCGCCAGCAGGCTCGACGTGCGGTCGGAGCGGCTGATCACACGAGGAAGACCGGTGTTGGGTCGGTGCAGCGGTTCGATATGCGCCCGGGTCCGTACACGACGGCCAGCAACGATCTTCGCCTCACGTTCTAACCCACTGCGAAGCTGTGTCTTGGCTGGCTGCGCCGGTTTTGTCGGGGATCGGCGCTCGAATGTTGTCCACGCCCTTCCCGCACGGCTGCCGGGTTCGGTGCCGTGGCGCGAGCTTCTCGTGCAACCGCTTGCGCGAATGGCAGATGAATGCCCCGCCACGATCGCACGACCGGTCCGCGTGCCGGTGCGACCGCCCACGAGGCGGTGAAGCAGATCGGAGCGCCGATTCCGGCCGCGGCTAACTCGCTGTGGAATCGTACGCTGACCATCCCGTTCCGGCGTGTTCGCGCCCGGCGCGACGAGCGAGTATCCTCCGCCTTCCATGGCCTACTCGAACGACAAGCGCCCAGCCTCGCCGCGTTCCGGCGGCTCCGCATCGGGACCCCGTGCTCGTACTGGAAGTCGCCCGGCAGCGGGCGCTCGCAGCGGTGCAGGCGCCGGTGGTGCGGCTCGCCGCCCAGGCGCCGCGCCGGGAGCGCCACAGGGGCGCGGCACGTCGGGTGCGCGTGCGTTCGGAGCGCCGAGTGCGGGTGGTCGCGACGGTCGTCGCCGGCCGTCGCCGGGAGCAAGCGAACGCGCCCCGCGCGGTCGGTCCGAAGGCGGCTACGGCGCGGCGGGTGGTTCGAGCGCGCGTGCGGGGTCGGGCTACGGCGGCGAGCGCGGCGGTTCCGCCAGCGCTGGGCGCGGCCGGGAGCGTGGTGAGCGTTCGCGCTCGGCGGGTGGCGATCGGCCGCGGCGCGGTTCGCGTCCGCCGGTCCCGCGTGCGCCGCAGACGCAGCGGCGCGTGCCCGAGCGCGCGAATGCCCCGCTGCGCAATCCCGACAAGATGATCGAGCGCATGGACTGGGCTTCGCTCCGGCCGTTGCTGCTGGGCAGCGACGCCGACCGCGACGTTGCGCTCAAGCGGCTGAGGCTGTTCGCCGTGGAGTTGCTGCGCTGGAGTCAGGGCGTGTCGAACCTCATCTCGCACAACGACGAGCCCCGCCTGGTGGACCGGCACATCGCCGAGTCATTGGCTGGCGCCAGCATCATCAACAAGCTGGGCTGCAAGACGTTGGTGGATTTTGGATCGGGTGGCGGATTCCCGGCCCTTCCCCTCGCGCTTGCGGGCGTGGGCAAGCACTGGACGCTGGTCGAGTCGCGTCGGAACAAGACCCTGTTCCTGCGCCGCGCGCTGCAGGAGTTGGGTGCCGGCGACATCGACATCCTGACGAGCCGGTTGGAAACGCTGGTGGCGGACGACCCGGAGGGGCTGCGCTGCGACGGATTCACCTCGCGCGCCACCATGAAGGCCGGACCCACGCTGGAGCTGGCCGCGCAGATCGTGGAGCCGGGTGGCCACGCGATCCTGTGGAAGGGCAGTGCTGCCAAGGACGAACTCGAGAGCACCGACGAGGACTGGCGCAGCGCCTGGGAGGAGCCGGTCGTGCACACGATCGGCGAGGGGCCGAATTCAATCCTTGTATTTGAAAGAAAGAAATAGGTTTACGAAATAACGAGTGCGTGTGTTCCACGTGGAACATCCGCCTTGTGGAACCCACGACCTGTTGTTAGTTTCTCGGTCGACTCCCGATTGGCTGGCGCAGCCCTACTGCCGGCCGCTGACCCTGACGATACGGCCCGGCGCACGCACGCTGGCCTCAAGGAGCGGGCCGCGCTGCTGGCCCGTACAAGTCCAGGAATGGGACGCATCATCGCGATCGCCAGCCAGAAGGGCGGCGTCGGCAAGACCACCACGGCCATCAATCTTGGCGCCTGCCTCGCGCAGGAGAGTCGCCGGGTGTTGCTGGTGGACATGGACCCGCAGGGCAACGCCACCAGCGGTGTGGGCATCAACGGCAACGATGCTCGTTTCGGCACGTACGAGGTGCTCATCGGGCAGGTCGAGGCAAAGGAGGCGGTGCTGCCCACGGGGCTCGCCTCGCTCGACTGCATGCCGACTGGACAGCGTCTGTCCGGGGCCGAGGTCGAGCTCGTGGGCATGATGGCACGCGAGACCCGCCTGAAGACGTGCTTGGCCAAGGTGCGGGACGAGTACGACTACATCCTGGTCGACAGCCCCCCTTCTCTCGGGCTGCTCACCGTGAACTCGCTCACAGCCTCGGATTCCGTCCTCATTCCGCTCCAGTGCGAGTATCTTGCGCTCGAGGGGCTGACGCAGCTCATCACCGCCATCCGGCTGGTGCAGGACCACCTGAACCCGTCGCTGCGGATCGAGGGCGTGCTCCTGACCATGTTCGACGCCCGCCTGAGCCTCTCGAAGCAGGTCGCCGACGAGGCCCGTAAGTTCTTCTCGGACAGGGTCTACAAGACTGTCATCCCACGGAATGTGCGTCTCAGCGAAGCGCCTTCCTTCGGCAAGCCCATTGTTCTCTATGACCCGCACAGCTCGGGAGCGGAAAGCTACCGCGAGCTGGCGAAGGAGGTCCTCGGCCATGTCTAGGAATGTACTCGGACGCGGACTCGGTGCCCTGATCTCGGGTGAGACCGCCGCCGCGGCCTCGGAGGGGCGCGCCCCGCAGCAAGCCGCGACCCACGAGCTCGCGGTGGAAGTGATCGCACCCAATCCGTTCCAGCCACGCACGCGGTTCGATGAGGCCTCGCTGCAGGAGCTGTCGGACTCCATCAAGGTGTCCGGCATCATCCAGCCGCTCCTGGTCCGGCGCGTCGGGGCTGGCGACTACCAGCTGGTGGCCGGCGAGCGCCGCCTGCGCGCAGCGCAGATGGCCGGGCTCGCCAAGGTGCCCGTCATCGTGAAGGACTTCGACGATCGAGCCATGATGGAGCTGGCGTTGATCGAGAACATCCAGCGTGAGGACCTGAACGCTATCGACGAGGCCAAGGCGTACCAGGCGCTCATCGACAAGGTCGGCCTGACCCACGAACAGCTCTCCGAGCGCGTCGGGAAGCAGCGCACCACGATCAGCAACAGCCTTCGCCTGCTTGGGCTTCCGCCCGAGGTGATGGACATGGTTTCACGTGGAACATTGTCCGGCGGACATGCCCGCGCCCTGCTCAGCCTCGAGAATCGTGGCGACCAGCTGGCCGCGGCACGCTATGTTGTCTCGAAGGGCTTCTCGGTGCGCCGCACCGAAGCGTTCGTGAAGCGCAAGCAGCGCACGGCGACGGCCCGTCCCAAGTCCAGCAAGTTGGCCGGGCTGTCGGAGTGGGAGACCAAGTTGCAGTCCCGATTCTCGACGCAGGTCGCGATCACACCCGGTCGCAAGGGTGGCAAGGTCGAGTTCGAATTCTACAGCCAGGAGGACCTGGAACGCCTGCTCGAGGCCTGGGGCGTTCTGTAGTCGACAGCCGCCGTTCGGGCGTTCTCTGGGACAAGCATTCCAGCGCCAGCAGCGGGTGAGCCGAAGCGCCGGAGTCGAGGTGAGGGTCTGTTGGCTGATCTCGGGTGGGCCGTGGCACGGGGAAACCGGGGAACCGAGACGGCCGGATCTCTAAGCCGACAGACAGGTTCAAAGCGCTTTATTGTGTTGTACCACAACGCACTATGTTCATGATTGGATGAGTATCGCCGTCCCCAGAAGGCCAGTCCCCACGCCGGGTCCCGAAGCGCGCGAACCGTCGCGACGCGGGCGACCCGGACAGATCAGTCCAGGCTCCGGCCCACCCCGCGGGGGACCGGACACACGGAGGTGCACATGCTGAAGTTCAGGTCGCAGCAGCCCGCCGAGGAACCGCCGACCGTGAACACCGTGATCGGTGTGAACTCCACCTTCCGCGGCACGCTCATGGTGAGTGGCACGCTGCGGATCGATGGCGAGTTCGAAGGGGACATCCTGAACTGCGAACGCATCGAGATCGGTGAGCACGGCGTCATGCGCGCCGACGTCGAGGTGAAGGAAGCGCTCGTTCTGGGCCGCGTCTACGGCAACATCCGTGCGCTCGGGAACATCGAGATGAAGGCCGGCGCGCGGATCGAAGGCGACGTCGCCGCGCTGACCGTGACGATGGAGCAAGGGGTGCACTTCACCGGGCGCTGCACCATGCTCGAGGCCGGCTCGGAGTCCGTGGAGATGGGTGGCGGCAATCGCACTCGTTGAGCTTCCGATGCATGCCGCTCGCACGGGGCGGATGGTTCACGCATGAAGCCGGACGCCCGACAGCGTGTGACCGGCCGCTGGCTGGTGTTCCTGGCCACGGTCTTCTGGGGTACGACTGCGACGCTCGCGCGTTCCGTGTTCCGCGATCATCACGTGCCCGCGCTTGCCGTCGTGGAACTGCGGCTCACCATCGCCGCTCTCCTGCTGTTCGCCTGGCTGGTCATCGGGCGTCGTGACGCGCTTCGGCTCGAGCGCCGCGACATCGGGTACTTCGTCGTGCTCGGCCTTGCCGGCGTGGCTGCCGTTCAAGGCAGCTACTACTACTCGATCTCCAGGCTCGGCGTGGGGCTGGCGATCCTGCTCCAGTACCTCGCGCCTTCGCTGCTCGTACTGTGGGACATCGTGCGCGGCCGCCGACCGGCGCCCGCGCTGATCGCGGCCGTATTGCTGGCCATCGTGGGAACGGCCCTGCTCGTGGTCGGCGTGGACCCGCGCACGTTGCAGGCGCGTCCGCTCGACTGGGCGATCGGACTGTCGTCCGCGGTGATCTTCGCGTTCTATGTGAGTTACTCGAAGCGCGGGCTCCGGCGCTACGCGCCCGAGACCGTGCTGTTCTACACCTTCAGCATCGCGGCCGTCTTCTGGGCCATCGTCGTGCCGCCCGCGACGATCCTGGCTGCGCACTATCCGCCAGCGTTGTGGGGACGATTCATGCTGCTCGGTGTGTTCTCCACACTCGTGCCCTTCGCCTGCTTCTACGCCGGGCTCAAGCGCCTGCCAGCCACCGAAGCCGGCGTGCTCGCCACCAGCGAACCCGTCGTGGCCATCGTCGCGGCATGGCTGTTCCTGGGCGAGACCCTGCACGCGCAGCAGTGGTTGGGCGCGACGCTCGTGATCGGCGCTTCGGTGCTGGCGTCTCGCGATCATCCCGAGACGGCCGAAGCCTCGGTCGAGCGTAGCTGAACGGCGCCCATCGCCATCGAACGGGCGGGTCAGTAGCCGGCTCGCTGCGAACGCCGAAGTGACACGCCCGATGGCAGGCCCTGGCCGGACCATTCATGCGCCGGCGGCCTGCGAAGAGCGTCTGCCCGTCATTCGCCGCGTCGCGGTCTGCCGGTGGCTCCTCACCGTGTGCCCGACACGGCGACGTCGCGACCGGAAGACCGTTCCATCTGACTGGCGGACATGCGGGCTTCTCGGCTCACCGTTCATGAGTAGTCCCGGCCAGGTGCGGCGCCCGGGATCCCGCACGAACTCGACCCAGGTGCGAACGCGGGATGGACATTCTCTCTAAAACCACTGTACGCTAGCGATAGTATGCCTCGCGGCCTCGCGGCCTCGCGGCCTCGCTGCTTCGCGGCTTCGCGGTCCCGCAATCTCGTGGGCTCGCGGGTTGGCGGTTTCGTGGGTGGACGGGCCCCGGGTCCTCGAGCCCGCAGGTGCGCGGGCCCCAAGTCCGCGACTTCGCACCCCGCGAGTCCGCGCGAGCGCAGGCCATGGAACGCTTGGATCTCCCGACCCTAGAGCCCGCGGCGTTGTGCCACCGCGTGACGGGCTGCGCTCCCGGCGACCCGTGAGGGAGCGCAGCAGAACACGCGAAGCCCGCCATGCCACAACGTGAACGCCGCGGCCGTGCGGCGACGCAACAAACCCGAACCAGCCCCGAGTCGCCCGGGTGGAAAGCGCATCCAATGCGCGACCAGCCCAGAGGAGATCCCATGAAGGCCCGTCGAACCCGGCGCGCGCCGCACCTTAGCGCTCCCAGCGCCGTCTCCCATACACCATTGCAGCTCGTGTCCGTGGCCATTCTGCCCACGCGCTTCGGTGAGTTCAGCGTCGCTGCATTCACGCATGACGACAACCACGACGAGCACCTCGCCATCGTGCGTGGTGACGTGCGCGGTCGATCCGACGTGCCCACGCGCATCCATTCGGAATGCCTCACTGGCGACGTGCTCGGATCGCTGCGCTGCGATTGTCGTGACCAGTTGCTGTCGGCGCTCGAGCAGTTGGGTGGCATGGAGTTCGGCGCGCTGTTCTACCTGCGCCAGGAAGGTCGCGGTATCGGGCTCACCAACAAGATCCGGGCCTACGCTCTCCAGGACCGCGGGCACGACACGGTGCAAGCCAATCACCTGCTGGGCTTCGGCGACGACCTGCGCGATTACCGCGTGGCCGGCGAGATGGCGCGCGCACTGGGCATCCAGAGCCTGCAGCTCATGACCAACAACCCGCGCAAGATCGAAGGCATGTTGGCGCAGGGCGTGCCCGTGACCGGACGGCTGCCGCTCGTGATGCCGGCCAACCGGCACAACGCCGAGTATCTGCTCACCAAGCAGGAACGTTCGGGACACCTGCTCACGATGAGCGAGGCCAAGGTCAACGCGCTCCTGAGTGGCGCCACCCTCGTGAACGAGCTGAGGCCCGCGGCCGGAGCCTGATCGCACGCTCGAGGTCGACGGCAGGGCTCGTGCACGCAAGAGCGCCCACCACCGGAGCCTGAATAACCGGGCCCCACAGGCCGGCGCGACCGTGACCGAGCTGCGAATCCGCGGCCAGGACATGATCGGGCGGTTGCCGCCGGCCGCGGCGATGGGGAATGCAGGGCGCAGGTGTGCGCCGCGGCCGGCTGGCAGTGCCCGTACGGATCAGCTGGCGGCGGCGAAGTCCTCGGGCAGGTCCGCGTCGAACAGCGAGCGGTGCGTGTTGGAGAGCCGCTCGCGGATGCCCTCGACGCGCAACGGGCTCACCGTCTCGACCGCATAACGCTCGTCCCACACGAAGTTGCCGCGCAGCCACACACGCAGTTCGGGGAAGCGCTCGAGCAGCGTCATGGTGGTGCGGCCCTTGAGCTCGCGCACCGCACTCGCCACGCTCTGCGCCGGCTTGAGCCCGAACAGCACGTGCACGTGATCCGGACCCGCCACCACCTCGAGCAGGCTGATGCCGCGGTCGTCACAGGCCGAGCGGATGAGCGCGTCGAGTGCGGCGATGTGGCGCTCCTTCAAGACCGGCCGGCGTCCCCGCGTGCTCCACGTGACGAGGTAGTGGAGCTGGCTGCGATACAGAGGCTCCCAACGCTGCAGCAGAGACTGATGAACGGGGAGGGCCAGGTTCGTATCCACGGTGATTCCTCCTGCGGGGACTGCGTTCGGATCGAATCGACGATGAGGCAGTGAACAGATGTGCACCAGCGGGGCAAATGAAAACGGGAGCGCGAACGCCCCCGTCGGTGAAGCTAGTTGCGGCCGAGACTGCGAACGACACCGCGCACGGTGCCGAGGATGCGGAAGTCCGTGTCGGCATCGACCACGATGGGCTCGTACTTCTCGTTGGCGGGCACCAGTTCGAGGTGCCCCTTGCGAGGCTGGTAGTACTTCACCGTGGCTTCTTCCTCGAGCAGGCCCACGACGATCTCACCGGCGCGCGCGGTGTCCTGCTTCTGCACGATGACGTAGTCACCCTGCAGGATACCGGCGTCGATCATGCTGTCGCCACGGACCTGCAGGGCGAACAGGTTCTCGGTCTGGCCGAACATGCCGGTGAGCTCGAGCGAGCCGCTCCAGTTCTCCTCGGCGACGATCGGCTGACCTGCGGCGACACGGCCCAGCACGGGAATGCCAAGATTCGACCCATGGTCGGACCCCATGTGGGCCGCTTCGGTGGACGGTCCGATGCCGCGCGAGATGCCGCCCGTGCGGGTGATGTACCCCGCCTTCTCGAGCAGGTTCAGGTAGTAGCGCACACCGTTGGTGGACGAGATGCCGAACTGCTGGCCGATCTCACGGATGGTGGGCGCCGAACCGTTCTCACGGCGGAAGCGCTGGATGAAGGTGTTGATCTCTCGGGCGCGATCGTTGAGCATCTGGAGGTCCTTCTCGAAGTGGTCCGCGTCGCAGACCTGGCACGTCCAGCACTCTACTGCACAGGCGTGCATGGTGTCAATACTCATATGAGCAGTGGTCCGCTGGCCCCCCCTTTTGGGTTGCCGAGCGGACCAGCGGCGGCACCGAGTCCCACCTCACATATCTTGCGGCGACCGCCGGTTCGGGATCGGTGCCCGGGACCTGTTCGCCGCCGCTCGCGCGCCATCCAAGAGGCGGGTGTCGCTTCCGTGTGCGGATCCTGCGTCGCGGGCACGAAACACGGGCGCGGCGTCCGGGGTTCATCGCACGTGACGTGAGCCCGACGCCGATGAGCCCGTGGCCGGCGCGCATGACTCTCGGAATACGCGAGTTAGGCGCGGGTCGCGGTTGGCCTCGCGATTGCTTTGGTGAATCCCCGGAGCGGCAACGCTCCAACCGCCACCGGGCGCCGGTTCGGGGACGAGCCGGAGGTCGCAATCGGGGGCCGACCCGAGGTCCGGGTCCGGACCGCGCCGGGCGGCGGATGGTCAGATCGATCGGGCGGACGGCCACGGTTGCCAAGGCCGGCTTCGACCGATCGCGCAGCCAGGAAATCGCATTCGAGCCAGGTCGTCTGCCGCGTGTGGTCAGCGCTCGCGGGGGGCGGCCGCCAGGGAAGGCCGCGGGAACAGGCAGCGGACACGGGTTGTGGACGGGGTCGATCATCGGGGGCCGACTCCCGAAGCGCCGCGTGACACCGCTACCTGCCCCGCGGGTGAACGAACGGGCGGACCCGGAAGGGGGCCGCCCGTTCGTCTTGCTGCACCCGGCGAGCGGCCGCGGCGCCGGCAGGCCGCGTGCTCCCGCCCTCAGGCTCTCCGGCCAGCGCCCGCTGCGCCGTCATGCGTGCAGCATCCCAGCGCGGACCGGGTACCCGCCCCACCGCCGGGCAGGCGACCGCGCGTCGTGAGCGCCGGGACGAACCTCGCCCCGGCGCCCGCGGATCAGTGGGTCAGCGAGACCCCCGCCACGAACTGCAGCGGCAGTCCGGGCTCCAGGAAGCGCAGCGGCCCGCCGGTCGTGTCGCTGATCGGATTGATGAACACCGAACCCACGTACTTCTTGTCGAGCAGGTTGCGGCCCGACACGAACGCGCGCAGGGAGCCACCCGACGTCCGCACGACGTAGTCGAGCGACGCGTTGAGGATCGCGAACGACCCGGCCTCGACCGTGTTGGCGTCGTCGGCGAAGTACGAGCTCATGCCCTCGGCCGTCAGGTTCGCCGCCACGCCGTGCGTGAGGTCCACGCGCGTACCCGCCGTCCACGACACCGTCGGCAGGCCCGGCATGCGCTTGTCGGCGAAGTCGCCCAGGTCGTTCGCGTACTCGACGTAGCTGTTCTTCGAGATCGTGGCGGACCCGCGCAGCGTGACCGTCGTGTTCGGCGTCCAGTCCAGGCCTGCTTCCACACCGCGCCGCCGGGACTTGCCGGCGGTCAGGAAGTACGCCCCGCCCGCGTAAGGCACGATGTCGTTGTTCGTGTCGATCCAGTACAGGCCGGTGTCATAGCGCCAGCGGCCGAGTGAGTTCTGCAGCGTGCCGCGCGCGCCCAGTTCGTAGGTCTGCGAGTGCATGGCCTCGAGGAACGGATTGAACGACGTCGTGACGTCGAACGGCGGTGGCGGATCGATCTCGTTGAACGCCGGTGCCTCGACGCCGCCGCCCACACCCGCGAACACCGTGTGCATGCCTTGGAGCCAACTCACGGTGAGCTTGGGCGTGATGCGCGTGAAGCGCTTCTGGGCATCGAGCGTGGGATCCAGGAAGTCGTCCGAGATGTACCAGAGGTTGTCGTAGCGCAGCGCGCCCTGCAGCGACCAGCGGTCGTTCCAGGTGAGCGACTGCTGCACGAACCCGCCGGCGCTGTTGGCGGCCTCGCGCTTGTTGGCGAAGATCGTGGTGCTGCGCGTGCCGTCCGGGTCCAAGTTCCAGAACAGGATGCTGCCATCCTGGATCGCCTCGTCCACGCCGGCCGAGGTGCGGCCCACGAGCGCCTCGTGGAAACGCGACTCGAGGTTCCACACCGCTTGTCCGCCCACATGCAGGCGCGTGAAGTCGCGGTAGCGATTGCGTTCCGAACGCTGCAGCGCCTTGGGCTCGGCGAACAGGCTCACCGACAGCGACTGCCGGTCTGAAAACGTGTGGTCGAGCGTGCCGGCGATGCGGCCTTGACGGTTGAAGCGCCGTTCGTCACGGGTCACGAAGCGGGGCGCGGCCTGCTCGGCGTCGGCGTCGAACTCGGCCTGCGTGAGCGCACCCGGGAAGCGGATGAGGTTGTTCGCGAAGTCGGCCAGGAACAGCAGCCGGTCGTTGCCCGACTCGCCGAGCGGGGCGCTGAAGCGCGCATGCAACTGGGCGGAGTGGCTGCCGCTGTGCGCGCGCCAGCCCTCGAACGACGTGTTCGAGCCCGTGAGCACGCCGCGGCCGCGGCCGGCCTTGAACCCGTAGGAGAGTTGGTCGCGTCGCAGCCCGAACGAGCCGCCGCTCTCTTCCAGCCGCACGTAGCTCTTGTTGAAGTCGAGGTTCGTGCGCAGGTTCACGACGCCGCCCGAGGCGTTGCCATAGAGCGCCGAGACATTGCTACGCGAGATCTCCACAACGTCGGCCGCGCCCACGTCGGCCAGGTCGAGGCTGGTGCGGCCGTCAGGTTCGGACAGCGGGATGCCGTCCGACAGAATGCGGATGCCGCGCATGCTGCCGGCGTTGGAGCGTTCGCCGTTGCCGCGGGCACCGTAGCCACGGATGGTGATGCGCACGTCCTGCGCACCGCCGCGGCTCTGGACGAGCACGCCGGGCACGCCGTTCAACACGTCATCGAGCCCGATGGCACGGCCATTGGCGTACTGCGTGCGGTTCACGACACTCACCGCGGCGGGCGTGCGCAACAGCGACTCGCGCACACGCGAACCGCTCACGACGATCTCGGGCATGGGCACCACCAGCGTGTCGGCGACGCCTCCGCCCGCGAGCAGGAGCGACAACAGGAATGGCTGGATCACGGAAGACTCCCGGTGAAAGGAACAGGTCGAGCCGGGCACGCGGCCGCGAGGGCCGGTGCCGGGCGAGGATCCGGAGGACCTGTCCGGGAATCAGTTCCGCAGCGGGGCGCGGCGCGGCGCGGCGAACGCGTGCGTCCGGGTGAGCGGCGTTGTCCGTGCGGGCGTGCTCACGGGGGCATCGTCGAGCGCGCGTGCCGGCGGCATGCTCAGCTCGTGGGAGGTCGTGGGCACGAAGAGCGGCAGCACGAGTGCGCCCCACGACGCGGACTCGCCCGCGAACGACGCGTGCCAGGGTGCGTGCGAGTCCGCGGCGAGATTCCACCACTCGGCCGAGCCATCGACCCGGGCGGGCGGCGAGTCCAGCGCCGTGCCCAACTGCAGGTCGAGTCGGGCCACGACCTCCTCGCGGTGTTCGCCACCGGCCCGGAGCCGGAGTCGCGCGGGTCCGGTGTGGCCCGAGGGCACGATCCAGAGGTACTGCCCGTCGCGGGCCTCGAGCTCGGGCGAGATGCGCACCCAGCGACCGCCGGCCAGCGAGAGCTCGATCTCGACTTCGTGCGTCCCGGGCTCCAGGCCCGACCACTCGATCGTGACTCGCTCGCCGGCCCGGAGCACGTCAGCGGGTACGCGCAGTCGGGCCTCGGTTCGGCCGACACTCGGGAGGATCGCCAGTAACGCGATCGCGAGAAGCAGGGTCAGGGTGGGTATGCGCACGGGGGCCGGATAGCAACACAACCGACCATGGGCTGCCAATAGTCGTTCGCCGGGCGCGGCGGGAAGCAGGTCCAACTATGTGGGTTGGATCCTTGGCCTCGGGGTCGGGGGGCGGAGTCCACCGGCGGGGTCATGGCGTGGGGACAGCCCGCGGCGGCGGCGCAGAGGCGAACGAGAACCAATTCTCTGTCGGGAGTAGATTGCTACAACGGCGGCG
>JBEBGT010000358.1:0-4228 GCA_040081365.1 Candidatus Eiseniibacteriota bacterium
GGCGACTACACGCTCGAAGCGGTCGACTCGCTGAGCGACGATGAACTCGAACTGGCGGTGTCGGCGGGGAGCAGCGGGGGCCGCCGCGTGCAGCGCTCGCAGCGCGTGACGTTCCGCGGTGGCGGCACGCGCGGCACGTTGCGCGATGGTGACGACGCGCTCTCGGGCGGCCGCATCGAGGCGCCGTTCGCAGGTGGCGCGCTGGCCGCCGGCCGGTTGGCACCGCTCTGGGCGCGCGGTCTGGTGCTGGGTGGCGCGGCGGAACCCTGGGCGCGCACCGCCGATGATCGCGGTGCGCGTGCGCGTTTCCGTGGGCGCTCGGGCGAGGGGCTGGCGTTCGAGTCCGCGCATGCGGGTGTGCTAGCGGGCCGGTTCTCGAAGCGCGCACTCGCCGGTGCGCGGCTCGAGCATGCGGGCCTGGCGCTCGGCGTGCTCGCCACGCGCGATGACGCGCAGGGCAGTGTCGCCCTCGAGCGTGGCGCAGGTGCGCTCGAGCTGGCGTTGGGCGCGCACGGCCGCTGGCGTGCCGAGCTCGCGCTGGCCGAGGACGTGGCGGGCACCCGGCTGTCGCTGCGCGTGCGCGGCGGGCGCGAGCGGTTCCGGCCGTTGGCCGAGCCGGCGCGAGCGGGGCCGCCGCATGCACTGGCCGCGGGGGCGGTGCGCGAGTTCGACTTCGGGAGCAGGCGGAGCACGCGTGCGGCGCGCCGCAGGGAGCCTGCGCTGCGCGCAGCCGCGTTCGGTTCGCTGTGGCGCTGGCGTGCGGGCCGCACCGGAGCGCGTGCTGCGCTTGATGTGGCCGCACCGATGGGACACCATGCAGCGTTCGCGTGTGGCGTCGAGGAGCAGCACGGCGCGCGGCGCGAACCGACGCCGCTCACGCGTGCCGCAGGGACCCGGCAGGGCCTGTGGTGCGAGTGGCGCGGCGGGTCACCGAGGGCGCGGCTCACGCTGCGCCATGAGTTGTGGGGCGCGCGGGCGTTCGCCCGTGCGGCCGTGCGGCGCGCCGTGGTGGCACGCGCCGAGTTCGCCGCGGTACCGGGCAGCCGCATCGAGGTCACGCACGCGGTGTGGCTGGTGCGACGCGGCGAGTCGTTGTACCTGCCGGAACCCGAGGCCGATCGGTTGGTGTTGCGAGCACTAGGCGGGGCAGGGCAACGCACCCGCGCCGAGCTCCGACTGCCGTTCGCCACGGGCGACATCCGGGTGGGGGTCACCCTCACGACGGGTGGTACGCGCAGCGGCGACTCACCGCCCGCGTGGACAGTGCAGTGGTCGCGGCGCTCCCGGCTCTCGGGGGACCGCAAGGTGGTGGGCTCGGGAGACGCACATGAGATTCGCCGGACGGATGGCTCACCTGACGACCGCGGCGTCGTTCGACATGCTGGCGCGCGGCAAGGCGCTCGAGGCCCAGGGCCGTAGCATCATCCATCTGGGCATCGGCGAGCCGGACTTCGACACGCCCGTGTTCATCCGCAAGGCCGCGGACGCCGCACTCGAGGCGGGCTACACGCACTACGGGCCCGCCGCGGGACTGCCCGAGTTCCGGAAGCTCATCGCCAGCACGTGGCGCCAGCGCCGCGGGATCGCCTGTGAGGCCGCCAACGTGGTGGTCACACCCGGCGCCAAGCCGATCCTGTTCTTCACCATGCTCGCCACACTCGAGGCCGGCGACGAAGTGCTGATCCCGAGCCCGGCGTTCCCCAACTACGTGTCGATCGCCGAGTTCCTGGGCGCGCGCGTGGTGCCGGTGCCGCTGCTCGCCGAGCGCGGCTTCGACCTCGATCTGGCCGCGCTCGCCGCGCGCATCACGCCCCGCACCCGCATGATCCTGTTGAACTCGCCGCACAACCCCACCGGAGGCGTGCTGCCGCGCGCCACGCTCGAAGCGGTGGCGGACCTGGCCCGTGCGCACGACCTCATCGTGATGTCCGACGAGATCTACGCCGACATGGTGTACGAGGGCCAGACGGTGAGCATCGCCACGCTGCCGGGCATGGCCGAGCGCACGGTGGTGGTGGACGGCTTCTCGAAGACCTACGCGATGACCGGCTGGCGGCTCGGCTTCGGCATCATGCCCGAAGCGCTCGCCAAGCAGATCGCCATGCTCATGAACAACTCCAACTCGTGCACCGCGACGTTCGTGCAGAAGGCGGGCGAGGCCGCGCTCACCGGGCCACAGGACGAAGTGCGCGCCATGGTGGCCGAGTTCCGCGCGCGTCGCGATGTGGTCGTGACCGGACTGAACGCGATCCCCGGCGTGTGCTGCGCGCTGCCGCCGGGCGCGTTCTACGCGTTCCCCAGCATCGCCGTGCCGGGCATGACCAGCGGCCAGCTGGCCGACGCGCTGCTCGACCAGGCGGGAGTGGTCACGCTGCCGGGCACGGGTTTCGGCCCCGAGGGCGAGGGCTACCTGCGGCTGTCGTACGCCAACTCGCAGCCGAACCTGCGCGAGGGCCTGCGCCGCATGGGCGAGTTCCTGAGCACACGCATCGGCCGGTAGCGCGCGGCTGCCCCCCTTCGCGCGTCGACCGTGTGAACACTCCGGTCACGGCCGCGACACCCCGGGGCGCGCCCCACCCTGCCATCGCGTTGCCCGTGCTCGCCGCTGCACGCGGCACGCGCCGTGCAATGTCAGCCGTTCGCCCGCGCGCGCACCACGCCCGCGCCGCGCGGCGACCCGCAACCCGCAACAGCCGCGCCCTCGCGAAAACGCCCCTGCTTGACCTCGCCCCTGTCCCAAGGAGCGCATCATGCGCATCCCGCGACTCTGGCTGTCGTTGTCCATGCTGTCCACCGTCACCGCCTGTTGGCTGGCGCTCACCGCCGCTTCGCCGCGCACGCTGCCCCACGATTCGCCGCTCGGTCCGCCTGTCGTCACCGCGCCCACACTGCCGCGCCTGAGCAGTGCGGTGCCCGACGTGCGGTTGTCCGAGATCCTGGCCGCGCCGGCGCGCGACTGGGACGGCAGCGGCGCGTTCAGCTCGCGTGACGACGAGTGGATCGAGATCGTGAACGGCGGTGCGGCCACGACCGACCTCACGGGCTTCTTCCTCACCGATGGCGATACGATCCCGCGCTACGGCTTCAGTGGCACGCTCGCGCCGGGTGCGGTGCAGCTGGTCACGGGCTCGGCCTCGGTGGCGTGGGAACGGGCCACCGCGCATCCGGTGTTCGGCCTGTCACTGGGCAACACCGGCGAGCTCGTGATGCTGTGGCAGGTGGTGGGCACCGACACGGTGCTGGTGGATTCGTACGCCTACAAGGCGCACGAGTCCGCCTCGGACCGCGCCACGGGCCGGACACCCGATGGCAGCACCTGGAAGCTGGAGGACCAGCTGAACCCCTACACCGGTACCGTGCAGCCCACGGGCAGTGGTTGCCCGCCCACGCCCGGGGCGGCCAACAACTGCGGCGTGGTGGCCGCCCGGCGGTCGAGCTGGGGGCAGGTGAAGACGCTGTACCACTGACGCCTGCGTCTCGCTTGCGGTCTCACGCCGGACGGGCGTGAAGGAGCCAGGAACGCCGTGCGTGCATCGAGCGCGCCCGGACCGAGCTGCCGTGGTTCGCGACGCGGCGTCTCGGCCGGGCGCGTGGAGGTCGGGAGCGTGCAAGGCACGCGGTGCGGGCATCGTGGCGCTACGCGCCGTGTCGCGCGCACCGGTCGCGCGTGGCGCCCGCGCCCGCGCCGCCGGATCGCGGGTCACCGGTTCGCGGGTCACCGGATCGCGAGCTTGTCCTGCCCCGCCGCCGCGCGCTCAGTCCGGATCGAACAGCAGCTCGCGCGTGATCTCGCCCAGGTTCGCAGTACCGCACTGCGCCATGGCCAGCTCCAGCTCGTGCACGAGCATCCGCACCACGCGCGCCACGCCGTCGGCGCCCGCGGCGCCGAGGCCCCACAGGTAGGGCCGGCCGATCATCACGGCCGTGGCCCCCTGCGCCAGCGCCTTCACCACGTCGACACCGCGCCGCACGCCGCCGTCGACGAGCACCGGCACCCGGCCATTCACCGCCGCCGCCACGCGCGGCAGCGCATCGATGCTGGCGGGCACGGTGTCCAGGTTGCGGCCGCCGTGATTGCTGACCGCGATGGCCGCGGCCCCGTGTTCGATGGCGCGCACGGCATCGTCGGGACGCAGTACGCCCTTCACGACGACCGGCAGCTTCGTCTGGCCCACGAGCCACGCCAACCCATCCCAGCCCAGCGACGGATCGAGGACGTGGCCACCAT
>JBEBGT010000359.1:0-4216 GCA_040081365.1 Candidatus Eiseniibacteriota bacterium
CGCTGCGCTCGCGAGCGGTCGTCGGTCGCGCCCGCGACGATGTCACGAGCGGTGGCCGCGATGAGCGCAGCGTCGCCCGTGCGCGAGTCGACTCCCCCGCGGACGAGCGTGGCGATGTCCCGCCAATACGTGTTCGCATCACTCCAGTCCCGCCGCTGGTAGAACGGCATCAGGAAGCCACGCCGCCGCCAGTAGTCCGGCGCCAGCGGCTCGTCCGTGGCCGCCCGGACGTTCTCGGCCACGCAGCGATACCAGCCCTGCACGGTCTCCGTCGGGACGTTGGCCAGCAGGCCGTAGGGAATGATCTGCATGATCCAGTCGTCCGACAATGGCTGCTTGATGTCGACCTCGGCGCGCCGGATGGGGATCTCGTCCTGCACGACGAGCGGGAAGCCGCCGATCGCACTCCCGAACGTCACGGTGCGCCAGCGGTACTCGATGATGGCGCCCGGCGTCACGCCGGGCATCGCGAAGGACATGACGCGCGTATTGCGGCCCTGACCACGTACCGCGACTTCGTCCTTCATGGCCGTGGCAGGCACGTCGTGCGTCGAACCATCGGGCAGCACCGTGCGCGCCGCGACCTCGAGCATCTTCTCGCCGGACCCGGCGTGGAAGATCTTCACGCGCGTCTGGGCGTCGGCCCCGGCCTGCGTGAACACCTTGATGCGCACGTAGCGGTCCTGGAACATCTGGTAGCGGCCTTCCTTCCAGACTCCCTCGGCACGCGTCTTCGTGAACAGCGCCTCCGCACCCGCTCGTGGGTCCACGGACGGCGCGGACGAGGCCCGCTCCTCGTCGCTGATCGGCAGCCACGTGAACTGAGCGCAGGCCGGCGGGCAGGCGAGCATGCACGCGAAGATCACCACCCCGAGCCACATCCCCGATGCGCGCATGACGACTCCCCGGTCCAGGGACACGCGGTTCGGGCCACGCGTGGAGCGAAAGTCCACGCATCGCCTACCTTTCCACTCCACTGTCGCTCGCGAGCGCGGCATGTGACCGCGCGGGGGCTCGCAGGCGGCCACGCTAACAGATTCCGGCTCGCGACCGAATGCGATTCCGGGCCCCGGGGTCCCAACCCTCATGCGTGCCCGGCTGTCTGAGCGGAGCAGTCCCAAGCCCACGACCCCTGCCCCACGGAGCCACTCATGCCCATGGCCGCACTCCGCATCGGCGCACCACTGCTGGTGCTGGTCACCGCCTCTGTTCCGCTGGCCGCTCCAGGACCGGTCGAGTTCCGGCTCGCCCCCGTGGTGGAGCGCGACTCCCTGCAGGCCCTGCAGTGTGAGGTGCGCTTCGTGGGCGAACCCGACGGCGAAACCGTGATCCGTCTGCCCGACGAGTGGGGCGGCGAACGGGCGCTCTACCGCGCCGCGCGCGACCTGCGCGTGGAACCACCTGGCGCGGAACTGCTCGCGGCTGCGGACTCCGCGCACCGCATCGTCCGCCATCCCGCGGGCGTGGCGCTGAAACTTCGGTACACGCTCGTTCAGGACGTTCCCGGCCTGCCCGAGCCGAACGGCAAGAACCCGTATCGCCCACTCGTCCAACCTGGCTGGTTCCACGTGCTCGGGAACGCCATGCTCATCGCCCCGGAGTGGGACGAGAACACGCCCGCTGTATTTGCCGCCGGCCCCTGGCCCGCGGGCTGGCGGTTCGCCTCGGACCTCGAGCACGTGCGTGCCGGCCACCCGCTCACGTTGGGGGACCTGTACGAGAGCGTGAGCGTCGGCGGCGACTTCCGGGTGCTGGCACGCGGGCCGGCCACGGGCGCGTTGCGCGTGGCCATCCGCGGCGCGTGGAGCTTCTCGGACACGGCGCTCGCCGAACGCATCGAGCGCGTCATCGCGTCCCATCGTCGCTTCTGGCACGACCCCGACGAGCCGTTCCTGGTGACCGTCATCCCGCTACGGAACGACGGCCAGAGCTCGTCGCTCGGGGGCACGGGCCGCTCCGACGCGTTCGCGTTCTTCGCCACCGACAACGCCAAGGAAGCCACGCTCAACCGACTGCTCGCGCACGAGCATATGCACACCTGGATCCCGCGCCGCATCGGGGGGCTCGTCACTCGTGACGAGGCCATGCAGTACTGGCTGTCGGAAGGTTTCACGGACTTCTACTCGATGCGGCTCCTGGTGCGTGATGGCCTGTGGAGCACCACCGACTACCTGGACGCGGTGAACGAGATCCTGCAGCGCTACGCGCAATCCCCCATGCGCGCCGCGTCCGCCCGCAGCGCCGCCGACCAGTTCTGGTCGAACCGCGAGGCGCAGGACCTGCCCTACCAGCGCGGCTTCCTGCTGGCCTGCAAGTGGGACGACGAGCTGCGCCAGCGGCACGCCGGCCGCCAGGACCTGGACGACGTCATGCTCGCGCTCAAGCGCGAGGCCGCGCGTCACAGCCGGCGCGACACCACGGGGCGCGCCGTGCAGCGGTTCCTCAGCGCCATGAGGCGCGCGGGCGTCGATGTGTCGAAGGACCTCGAGCGTCATGTCACGCAGGGCGAGCCCGTGTTGCTGCCCGCCGATCTGCTGGGAGCGGCGGCCCGGATCGAGACCCACGACGAGCCCGGGTTCGACCGCGGCTTCGACGCCGACGCCACGAACGCCGCAGGCGGCGTGGTGTCCGGGCTCGATCCGGCCACGCCCGGCTACGCCGCGGGCCTGCGCAACGGCATGCGCATCGTGAAGCGTGAGTCGGGCAAGCCCGGCGATGCCCGCATCGACCTGGTCTACCGCGTCCTGGACGGCGACTCCGAGCGCGTGATCCGCTACCGGCCGGTGGGCAAGCGCCTGTTCGTCACGCAGCGCATCGTGCCCGCCGACACGACGAACCTCACGCTGGCCAAGCTCCACCGGCGACTGGCAGGCGACTGAACGCGCGCGCCGCCGAACTGCGGTGAGCGGTCGTACCGGCCCGGTGCGTTGCGGTGCCGCGCGCGGCCGGCCTGAGCAGGTGCGCGAGTAGCGCACCTGCCCAGGCCGATCCACGAACTCCCGAACGCGACTCACTTCATCAGCACGCACTTGGTCACGAGCGACCGACCCGAGTGCCGCAGCCGCATGAGGTACACCCCACTCGGCAGCTGGTGCGACTCCCCGAGCGCCACCGTGTGCCGCCCGACCCCGAGCATGCCGACCTCCACCGAGCGCACGCGGCGCCCGGCCAGGTCGAGCAGTTCGAGTGTCGCGGGCGAGGCGTCCGGCAGCGAGAACGACACGGCGAGCTCCCGCACCGGCGGGTTCGGGGTGAGCCCGTGTAACGCGAGCCGCACCTCGGCAACCGCCTGCGCGGCCCCCATGCGGGCCCGGTCGCGCGCCGCGGCCGTGCTGTCCGGTGCGGCGGTGGCCACGGCGGCACCGCTCACGTCCGCGCGCACCGGCACGACGAGCACCGGGTGCAGTGGATCGTTGGTGCTCACCTGCAGGCTCGCCCGCTGCGTGCCCGCGGGCAGGAGTGCCGCGTCCGCCGTCACCGTGAGCACCACCGAGCTGTGCGCCGCCAGCACGCCGGCGTCCGGAGCCACCGAGAGCCAGTTGGAGCCGCTCAGGAAGTTCGCCGCGTTCACCAACAGCCGCTGCATGTCGAGTGACGCGAATGGCCGGAACCCGAAGTAATTGCCGGCCGACGCGAAGTGGACGACGCGCCCCGCCCCCACATCCTTCACCACCACCAGCGGGGCGCCCGTGGCGCTCACCACCAGCGCGCGGCCGGAGTTGAGCGTACCGATGTCCGCCGTGGTCGACACGTTGAAGTTCGGCGAGACCCCGGCGGTCACCGGGTGGGCGGCCACCACCGTGCAGGCGAACGTGCCGTCCGCATACTCGCCCCAGCTGAGGGGGAGCAGCGGTCGCAGGTTCGCGTAGCGACCCGACGCGACCTCGAAGGCGGCCCATTCCATCGCCAGGAACCCGCCACCCGCCTGCACGTACGCATGCAGCGCGTTCTGGCCCGCCAGCGGCATGTCGTTGCCCACACCCGGGCCATCGAGCAGCACCACGAGGCCGAAGCCGTCGGGACTCGGGTTGCTGCCGTTCCACACGCCGTCGTCGGCCACCACGGTCACGTCGTAGCCCGCCGCGAGCAGGATGGCGCTGACGTCGGTCTCGGTGCCGCCGTCCCCGATGACGAGTGCCCTCGAAGACGCCGAAGTCGCCAGCGGCGAGAACAGCGGTGCCAGCGTGAGCGGCCCGCTGTCCCCCGCCGGCGCTGA
>JBEBGT010000026.1:0-15743 GCA_040081365.1 Candidatus Eiseniibacteriota bacterium
GGCCCAGGGATGGGCGAACCGAGCGTTCGCCATATTCACGACCCGGCTCGTGCCCGGGCCGTCCGGAACGGGGCCTTGGACGTGAAGTCCAGCGAACGGCCGAACCGAGCGTTCGCCATATTCACGACCCGGCTCGTACCCAGGCCGTCCGGAACGTGGCCGTTGACGTGAACCGCCGCGCGGTACCGAAGGACGTCCGGAGCACAAGTTCTTGGAGCAGTACGGCGCAGAGCCCGCCCGTCTACCGCCCGCTTCGCACCCGCTGCATCGCCTGTGCGATCTGCTCCACGACGTCGCTCGCGCTCACGCCCGTCTCGCCGCGCAGCATGGCTGCCATGTCGCCCGCCGTGCCGTGCACGTACACCGCCAGCCGCGCTGCGTCGTAGGGCGCCAGACCCTGCGCCAGCAGTGCGACCAACGTGCCCGTGAGCACGTCGCCCGTGCCCGCCGTGGCCAGTGACGGCCCTCCCGTGGGATTCACGCTCACGCGACCGTCCGGCGCCGCGATCACCGTGGGGCCGCCCTTCAGCACCACCACCGCGCCCCAGCGCTGTGCCCAGCCCTTCGCCACATCGATGCGGCGCGCTTCCAGTTCGGCCGGCGACTGGCCCGTGAGGCGCTGCATCTCGCCCAGGTGCGGCGTCAGGATGCGCGGCGCGGGCGCCAAGCGCAGCGCTGGCACCAGCACGTCCGCTGCCGGCGACAATGCCGTGAGTGCGTCGGCGTCCAGCACCAGTGGCTTCGCCAGGTGTGTCGCCAGCTCGCGCACCAATGCAGCCGCGTGCGGGCGCGTCGAGAGCCCGCCGCCGATCGCCACCGCGTCCGCGCGCTCGGCTTCGGCCCGCAACCGCGGCAGCGCCGTGGAGGTGAGCGTGCGCGCTTCGTCCTCGCCGCAGCCGATCACCATCGGCTCCACCAGATGTGCGGCCAGCACGTCCGCCAGGCTCGCAGGTGCGGCCACGCGCACGTACCCCGCGCCCGCGCGCACCGCGGCGCGCGCCGACAACACCAGCGCGCCCGTCAAGCCCGGCGCGCCACCGATCAGCAACGCGCGGCCGGTGTCGCCCTTATGCGCGCGCGCCGACCTCACGGGCACCAGGTTCGTGAGTGCGTGCGTGGTCGACAGCGTCGCCGGGGCGATGCCCGCCTGTTCGCACGGCACCAGTCCGATGTCGGTCACCTCGATCGCACCGCAACGGCCGCGGCCCGGCCACAGCCAGTGGCCGCGACGGGCGTGCCCGAACGTCACCGTGAGGTCGGCCTGCACGGCGCACTCGCACTCGCGGCCGTCGTCGCTCGACACACCGGTCGGCAGGTCCACGGCCACCACCCGCGTCCCGCTGGTGCGCAACGCATTCAACAGCCGGCAACCGTCGGCGATCACGCCGCGTGGTTCGCCTTCCGCACCCGTGCCGAGCTGCGCATCGAGCGCGAAGTCCCAGTGATCGAGCGTGCCGGCGAACGCCGCCAGCGACTCGGCATCCGGCGTGACCCGCACCAGCACGGTGCTGCCCGATAGCGCATCGAACGCCCGCGCCGCATCCGTGCTACGCACCTGCGGTGCACACACGGCCACCGCCACACGCGCACCGTGTGCAGCCAGCCGGCGCGCGGCCACGAAGCCGTCGCCGCCGTTGTTGCCCGCGCCCGCCAGCACCAGCACACGCATCGCCAGCGCCGAACCCCAGCGGCGTTCCAGTGCCTCGGCCACGCCGTCGCCGGCCCGCTGCATGAGCGTCATGCCGGGCGTGCCGGCGGCGATCGTGGCTTGGTCGACGGCGCGCATCTCGGCCGCCGTCAGGAGGCGCATGCCGGCCTCAGCGCCGCCGGCCGCGGGAGCGGGCGTCGCTCTTCAGGTCGCGCATCAGGCGCTTCTTGTACTCGGCGTCGCGCTCGATGCGGTTGATCAAGTCGGGATCGCTCGACAGGAAGGGCAGGTCGAACAGTTCCGGCTCGGCCTCCTGCTCGGTGTAGATGCGCTCCTGCTCATGACGCTGGTGCTGCACGGCGCGCTCGATGTTGTCGAACGCCTTGCCCGGCAGGAACGTCTCGTGGAACACGTCGAAGATGTACACGTGGATCTTCGAGTCCGCGGCCACGCCCTCGGGCGGGGCGTACACGCGCGCGCGCGAGGCGCGGATCTTCTCAGCGGCCATTCGGTCCTCCTCCATGGGAACCCCGGTCGGTGTCGCGGCCGTTCAGCCGGTCGACGATCCCCACCAGTTCGAACACATCGTTCACATCATGGTCCGCGCCCGACTCCTTCGTGTCGAAGGTGTCGCCGTAGCGCGCGAACACGGTACGCATGCCCAGACCCTTCGCGCCCACCACATCCCGCTCGGCCCAGTCACCGATCATCATGGACTCCGCGGGCTCCACGCCGAGCCGGCGCAGCACCTCGCGGAACGGCGCGGCGGCCGGCTTGCGTTCGCCGGTGTCGTCGAACGTCACCACCGCGTCGAACACATGCTGCAGCCCCAGGTCGCACAGCCGCAGCCACACCTGGAAGCGCGGCGCGTCCGAGACCACCCCCAGCTTGATGCCGCGCTTGGCCAGCTCGAGCAGCGTCATCTGCACGTGCGGATACAGCACGAGCTCGGATGCCCGGGCGCGGCGATACGCCACGATGCCCGAGGCCAGGATCTTGGGGTCGACACCGCCGAACTCGCGTTCGAGCAGTTCATCGAACACGCGCTGGAACTCGAGCCCGCGTTCGTCATAGATGGCCTGCACCCGGCGGCGGACTTCGTCGCGAGGTTTCTGGAGGCCCGCGTCGATCATGCCGTCGATGGCGGCCTGGATCGAGGCCTCCTTCATCCGCATGAAGTCGGTGAGCGTGTTGTCGAGATCGAAGACGATCGCTCGGATCACGCGGACGCGCCCCGGGGTCCATGACGAAACACGAGCTCAGCGGGCGGACGTGGTGACCGGCCGTCCCAGACTGATCTCGCCATTGTCGATGCGCACGTTGAAGCCGCACGCAGGGTTGCTGCACACCCATGCTTTGTACTGGATGGTCGCACCCTCGCGGCCATAGTCCGAGAGCGGCAACAACACACCCTGTGCGCACTTGGCGCACGCGGGAAAGTTCCGTTCCATCCCTTCCCATCCCCTCGGCTGGCCGCACGCCGGCTGGGTTCGCGCGGGGCCTGTGGTCCGGGCGAGTCTACACGATTCCGGCGCTGCACACGCTCCGTCGCACGCCGGCGGTCCCTCTGAACCATGTGCGCGGTTGTCCCGCCACCCGGGCCGGGCATACGATAGATGCCCCCGCGAGCACTCCGCCACGGGTTCCGACCCTCCGCCAACACCCGAGCCCATGCGACGACTGCTCCTCGCAATCCTGCTGCTGAGTGCCGTGCTGGCCGCTTGTGGCAAGCGGGCCACCGAGCCCACGACCTCCGGCGGGACGAGCGGCCTGCCGCCTGCACTCCGCGCCACGCAACCGATCGCGCAGGCCGTGGGCGCGCCGTACGACGGCGAGATCTGGGCCGAGTTCGACCGTCCCCTGCGCGCGAGCACGGTCACCACCCAGAACGTGTTCCTCAAGCTCGACGGCCAGCGCATCAGCATCACCGTGGGCTACGACGCGCTCGCGCACCGGGTGTTCCTGCGCCCGACCGCCGTGCTGGCATTGCAGCGCACCTACACCGTGGAGTTCTCCCGCGCGGTCCTCGGCAGCGATGGCGAGCCGCTGCCCGACGGTGTGTTCTTCCAGTTCACCACCAACAGCCTGCGCCGGCTCTCCTACGACTTCCCGTTGCAGGACGACACCGAGGGCCCGGCCAGCGCACTCGGCTGGGGTGGCAACCAGCCCCTCGACGGCAACATCTTCTACGATGTCTACGCCTCCGCCGACTCCGAAGCCGTGGTGCGCCGCACGGCGCCTGTCCTGCAACGCAGCGTGTTCACGCGTTTCCTGCCGGGGGCGCAATGGCCTGCTGGCGGGCGGGTGTTCTGGGCGGTGACTGGTGAGAACCTCACGACGCACGAACGCGAGAACGGCCCGCTGCGCAGCTTCCGCGTCCTGGACTACAGCACCGCCGGGGTGGACTCGGTGGTATTGCGCGCGTTCGATCAGGGCAGCGGCGACGTCCGCAACCGTGCGACCCAGTCCTGTGGCGCCACCAGCATCCCGTGCGGGCCCACGTTCAACGGCTGCTTCCATTGGAACCTCGGCGCCCTGCCTGCCAACACGCGCCTCGTCAGTGCCACCGTCCGCATGTGGGCTCTGGACCAGAGCCTGGCTGCGTTCGCGCGTTCGCAGCCGTCGTTGTGGATGGCCCAGAACGACTGGTCGGCGTGTTCGATCGTGGCCCCGGGTCCGCCGTTCGTCGAGTTGTCGGGCCTGCTGGCCAACGCCCAGGTCACGGGTGTCGAAGCGCACTTCGAGTCGCCGCGGCTGACGGCGTTCCTCGAGGCCGTGCAGCGTCGCCGCTCGCAGGTGTTCGGGACGCTGGTGCGGACCCAGGAGAACGTGTTCGTGCACTCGCTCAACTCGCTCGATCCCACCAAGGTGCCGGTGGTGGTGGTGCGCTACCTGCGCCTGCCCGTGGCGGCGAACCGCCACTGACCGGCGCCAATTGCCAAGCGTCGGTGAGGAAGCACGAGTGCGGGTGGTCGGCACTTGACCGAAACGTGAGTGGGACACTCTAATCGGCTGTCCATGCGCCGACCCGAGTCCGCGATCCTCCCACTGCCGCTCACGCCCATCGCCCGCACCTGCGCGCGCGCGATCGTCGGCATGCTGCTCGTGGCGGTCTCCGTGCTGCCCGTGCATGCGGCCGCGGTGGTGAAGCCGTGGACGCCCGCGGGTGCCGACAGCATCACCGCACTCGCCGCCGAGGCCAAGGTGCGATTCCGCCAGTCGGACTCCGACACGATCACGGAGCAGAACATCCTGCCGTTCGAGCGCGTCGGCCAGGCCGCGCGCCGGCTGCTGCGCCGGCTCGGGCGGCAGAACATGGCGCAGGCGCCGGCGATCGAGGCCACGCTCGATTCACTCGGGCTCGATACCGACGTGGTGAGCGATCCCGACCTGCCGAGCATCGTGTTGGTGCTGGTGCGCAACCCCTACCGGCCCTCCATGCATGCCGTGGGTTACCTGCTGTGGTATCGGGGCCCCGACCTGCGCATGCAGGGCGCGTCGTTCCCACCCGCCATCCAGCCGCGGTTGCGCACGTGGTGGACGGGCAATGCCGGCGGGCCCTACGCCGCGGCCATCGTGTATCGCGAGCGTGGCACCAGTTCGGCCGCGGGCTTCAAGTACCTGCGGTTGGCCCCGGACGGCTTCTACTGGGACCTGCTGCAGTACGAGGGCAACGGACCCGACCTCGGCCGCGACGGCGAGGCCGCGTTCGTCGACATCAACCACGACGGCCAGCCCGAACTCCTGTCGTTCGCGCCGGCCGCGCAGGACTCCATCCTGCGGGTCGAGAACCCCGTGCTGCCGCTCATGCGCGAGGTGGTGTTCACCGACCGCGGACAGGGCTTCATCGTGCATGATGCCCGCGTCCTGCCGGGTCCGCTCGCCACGCTGCGGCTGTTCTTGGTATTGCTGCGCGAGGGCAATCGCGACCAGGCCCGGAAGCTGCTCCAGAACCCGGATTTTCTCGAACTCGCGTTGGCGGCCGGATGGGCCGATAACCGGTCACCGGGGCAATTCGTGGTGGACCGCCAGGAGGAGAACCAGACCTGGCCGGAGTGGCTCGGGGCGCGTGTGCACGGGGTCACCGGCACGCGGCGCTGGATCTTTCATTTCGCGTTCGCCGAGGGACGCTGGCTCATCAAGGACTGGATCGCCGAGGGCGCGCCACGACCCGAACACCGGGTCGGTTCGCCACGGGATTCCACGGGAGGACATCGGCCGTGAAGCCTGTCGCGTTGCGTTCGTTGTCGACGCTGACCCTGACCCTCGCTGCCGTGCTGGTCGCCTCGTGGGGCTGCGGGGATCGCAAGCCACGCTTGGTGCCGGCGTCCGCCGACAGCCTGGCGGCCGCCAACGACTCGCTCACGATCCTGTCACGCATGGCCGTGCAGAAGTGGGAGTCGGGGCCCTCGGATCAGGCGGCGGCGATCAGCGCGCGCGTGGTGGGGCTGCGGCTCGAAGCCGACGCGAGCTCCCACTGGAGCGAGAGCGCGCGCACGCTGCTCGACTCCCTGGGCGTGGCGGCCGAGGTGGCGGGCACCGAGCGCGCCGCGGTCGTGAACCTGTTCCAGCGCACCGAGGTCGAGGGTGGATCGTGGCCGTACTTCTACTGGTCCGAAGGCGACCAGGTGCGCATGCAGACGCTCGAGGGCCGCGGCATGCGCCTGCTCGATGCGACCGTGCGCGGCTTCGAGAATGGCGCGGCGGGGGATTCATCGCAGCTGGCGGTGCTGTGGAACCGCAAGGCTGGGACCGGGCCGCAGCCGCTGTTGCTGACCTGGCGACATGCACGCGGCGGGCGTTGGGATCTGGCGCAGACGCTGGGACCCGATTCGCTCGGCGGCACGGGCACTGGTCAGTTCGCCGATCGCACGCTCATCACCAAGACGTTCAAGGCCACGCCGTGGTTCGACGAGTGCACCACCTGCCCGCACGTGTATCACGAGCGGCGCTTCCACTGGGGCCCGCAGGGCTTCGTGCGCGATGACGACCGCGTGGTGCCGTCACCGTACGCCGCGTTCACGTCGTTCGTCTCGGCCCTCGTCGCGGGCGATCGCGACCAAGCGGCGCGCTACGTGGCCGACCCGTCGTTGGTCGAGTTCGCACGCCGCTACGAGTGGCACGACCCCGCGCTCGGCCGCTGGCGCGCGGCCCCGGGCACCGAGGCGAACGCCTCCGAAATGGTGTTCTTCCGCGGCCGCTCCGATGCCTTCCGGGTCACGTTCCAGGGGCGCGGCGACGGCTGGGTGGTGCTCGGGTTCGAGTCGACCACGCGCAGCGTCGAGTAGTTCCGGGGCGCTCCGCTTGTCGGGTGCAGGCCGGCGGCGTGCCGAAATCGCTGGTCGCGGTGGGTCGGGCGGAGTAGCTTCCTTCGGCTCCTATGGCATCCCCCGATGCCCATGAAGTCCCCTGGACCCCCTGTGACCCGACTGCCTCCGCGCGCCCGACTACCCCTTGCCCTGTGCCTCGTGACCGTGTGGGCCGCTGCCGGCCTGCTCGCGCGGCCGGCGCATGCCGTCATGGACATCAAGAACAACGGGCCGGTGCTCGATGCCGGACGGTTCTCGATGCGCGTCACCAACATCGGCGTGGCCGGGAACCCCTACTTCAACAAGGGCCTGTCGTTCGACCCCTCGTTCGAGTTCCCCAAGGGCTCGGGCCACGAGTGCCTGGAGCACGCCGAGCTGTGGATCGGGGCCACGCGCGACGACGGCAGCAGTAACGTGAGCGGCGGACCCATGCTGGAGTGGCGGCCCACGCTGGATCCGGCCGACGTCGTGCAGCGGCGCTACGCGGGTGACCGTGGCACGCGCGCCACTTTCGACGACGACGGCGACGGCAGGGTCGACGAGGAGTTCCTCGACGGGCTCGACAACGACGGCGATGGCGAGATCGACGAGGACCTGCGGTTTCCCGCGCAGGAGACGTGCGCCAGCACCTACACGGACGATCAGCCCGAGGCGACCGCGTTCTCGTATGAGAACGGCGAGCAGCACCGGCCGTTCGGGCTCACGGTGAAGCAGGAAGCGCACAGTTGGTCGCTGCCCGGCTACGACAAGGTCGCGGCACTGCACTTCACGATCACCAACCGTGGCACGCAGACGCTGCACGACGTGCGCATCGGCATGTACGCCGACCTCGATGCCCGCGAACGCACGGGCGGGGGAGGGCACACAGATGACATGGTCACCGAGCTCGCCGACTCGGTCACCATCGCCGAGGGCACTTCGACGGTGAACTCGGTGTGGAGCAAGCCGTGCTTCACCACGCTGGCGGGCCGCTGGCCCGCCGTGCACGATGCCGATCCCCGGGCGAAGACGCCCTGGACGGCGATGCTCGGGCTGTCGCACACCACGGATCCGCTCGGCTACATCGTGAACGCCGCATTCGAGGGTTCGCGGCAGGCGCTCGCCGCCGCGCGTGCGCCGCGCCGCGACACGACGTTCGAGTACAGCATCTTCTCGCCGTCGCTCCCGCCGCGGCAGGGGGGACCGCCCAGTCTGGATGCCGACCGCTTCGCTGCGCTGCACGGCGAGTTCCCCACGGCCATCCCCGACGAACTGCGCGACTACGCGGTGCTCGTGCGCTGCGGGCCGTTCCGCGTGCTCGAGCCGGGGCAGTCGCTGGAGTTCGCCGTGGCGTTCATCGCCGGCGAGAACGCCGACAGCTTGGTGCGCGGCGCGCAGTCGGCGCGGCTCGCGTGGCGCGGCAAGTTCCTGAACCTGCTGCCCGACAAGACCGGGCTTATCTCGTATCGCGATGGCGAGACCGGCATGGCGGGCCACGAGATCTGCTACGAGCCGCCGCCCGGCGTGAGCTTCAACTACGACCCGCACTGCCCGGAGAAGTTCATCTTCGACCCGGTGTACCGGCCGTTGCCGCAGGTGCCGCCGCCGTTCAACACCAGCGACGTCTCTTACCGCGCCGGTGCGGGCTGCATCTGGAGCGACTTCGACTGCGACGCGTGCACGGGCTTCACCGGGGCCGAGACGCAGGCGCATTGGTACATCGGCGCGCCGGCCCCGCCGCAGCCGCTGTTCCGTGCCACGCCGCTCGACCGCGAAGTGCTCCTGGAGTGGGACAACCTGCCCGAGATCCTGGCCGATGCCGGCGTCATGCCGGGCGCGCCGTGGCGATTCTCGGGCTACCGCATCTACCGGCTCGACCGCTGGACGCGCGACTCGCTGCTGCCGCCGACCACACGCTGGCAACAAGTCGCCAGCTTCGGCCCCGACACCACGCTGGGCTCGCGCGCGATCTCCGAGATCGTGAACCCGGCGGTCGCGTTCGATTCGATCGCGTACGAGCGCAAGCACTACCCGGTGGGGCGCTACCAGTTCAGGGACCGCCGTGTGCTGGACGGGTTCGATTACCACTACGTGGTCACGACCGTGGCGCAACGCACCACGACCATCTCGGGCACGAACTTGATCGAGTACATGGAGAGCCCGTTCCGCACGCTGTTCACCGGCGTCGTGCGGCCGCGCGCCGAAGCCGGCGTGACGTATCGCGACGGTCAGGTGTGGGTGGTGCCGAACCCGTTCCGGGCGCGTGTCGAATGGGAGCGCGAGCCCGTGCCGGGCGACGTGTTCACGCGCCACGTGGACTTCTTCGGACTGCCGCGCGCCAAATCGCGCATCAAGATCTACACGCTGGCGGGCGACCTGGTGCAGGAACTGCAGCACGACGGCACCACCGGCAACGGCCAGGCGCCGTGGAACCTGATCTCGCGCAATGGCCAGGACATCGAGTCGGGCGTGTACCTGTTCACCGTGGACTCGCCGGTCGGGCACCAGACGGGGAAGTTCGTGATCATCCGGTAGGGGCTGGGCCCGGCGAATCTTCTGGCCAGCCGGCCCGCATCCGTGTAGAAATCGCCTACTCCCCTTGGCATCCCTCGATGCCCCTGGATGCGCTCTTGGCCAGACTTGGCACGCGTTCTCGCGCCCCGATCCCGCTCTGTGTCGCTCTGGTGCTGGCCTTTCCCGGCCTGCTCACCCGCGAAGCGTGGGCGGTCATGGACATCAAGAACAACGGCCCGGTCCTCGATGCCGGCCGCTATGCCATGCGCATCACGAACATCGGCGTGCTGGGCAATCCCTACTTCAACAAGGGGTTGTCGTTCGATCCGTCGTTCGAGTTCCCCAAGGGCAGCGGCCACGAGTGCCTGGAGCACGCGGAACTGTGGATCGGGGCCACGCGTGACGATGGTTCCTCGAGTGTCTCGGGTGGGCCCATGCTGGAGTGGCGGCCCACCCTCGAGCCCACCGATGTCGTGCAGCGCCGCTATGCCGGGGATCGCGGCACGCGTGCGACATTCGATGACGATGGCGACGGGGTGGTGGACGAGGAGTTCCTCGACGGGCTCGACAACGACGGCGACGGTGAAGTCGACGAGGACCTGCGCTTTCCGGCCCAGGAGAGTTGTGCGTCGACCTTCGTGGACGACCGGCCCGAGGCGGTCGACTTCGGATTCGAGAACGGCGAGCGCCACCGGCCCTTCGGACTGACCGTGAAGCAGGAAGCACACAGTTGGGCGGTGCCCGGATTCGAGAAGGCGGCCGGCATCCACTTCACGATCACGAACCACGGCCGCGAGACGTTGCACGAGGTGCGACTGGGTGTGTACGCGGACCTCGATTCCCGCGATCGGCGCGGCGGCGGTCACCTCGATGACGCGGTGACGTTCCTGAGCGACTCGCTCACGATGTCGGAGGGCACCTCGACCGTCAACGCCGTGTGGAGCAAGCGCTGCTTCACGACGCTCGCCGGTCGCTGGCCCGCGGTGCACGACGCGGCCGCGTCGTCGGGCGCGCCCTGGGCCGCGGTGCTGGGGCTCTCGCACACCACGGACCCGCTGGGGTTCCTGGTGAACACGGCGTTCCCCGGCGTGCCGGAAGCCATGGCCGCGGCGCGCGCGCCACGGCGAGACTCCACGTTCACCTACTCGATCTTCTCGTCCTCCCAGCCACCCGGTCAGGGTGGCCCGCCGGTACTCGATATCGACCGGGTCGCGGCGTTGCGCGGGGAGTTCCCGGAGTCGTCCATCGGTGAGGCTCGCGACTATGCGGTGCTCGTGCGCTGCGGGCCGTTCCGGATCCTCGAACCCGGGCAGTCGCTCGAGTTCTCGATCGGATTCATCGCCGCCGAGGACGCCGACAGCCTGATCGCTGCGGCGCAGTCCGCGCGACTGGCGTGGCGCGGGACGGCCTTGAACCGGCTGCCGGACATCCCGGGCAGCCGCACCCACGTCGACGGTGTGTCCGGGATAGGTGGTCACGAGATCTGCTACGAGCCGCCACCCGGCGTGGTGTTCCACTACGACCCGCATTGCCCGGAGAAGTTCCTCACCGATCCGGCGTACCGCCCGTTCCCGTCGGTGTTCCCGCCCTCCGAAGAAGTGGAGCTCGTGTATCGCGCGGGCGGAGGCTGCATCTGGACCGACTTCGACTGCGATGCGTGCACGGGATTCACCGGAGCGGACACGCCGGCGCACTGGTATCTCCGCGCGCCCGCGCCGCCGCAGCCGTTGTTCCGCGCGGAGCCGGGCGACCGGCAGGTCCGCGTCGAGTGGGACAACCTGCCCGAGATCCTCGCCGATGCCGGGATCATGCCGGGTGCGCCGTGGACGTTCTCGGGGTACCGCATCTACCGGCTCGACCGATGGAACCGAGAATCGCTGCTGCCGCCGACCACGCGCTGGCAGCAGATCGCCAGCTTCGGCGTCGACACGACCCTGGGCTCACGCCCGCTCGCCGAAGCGGTGGACACGGCTGTCGAGTACGATTCGGTGGCGTATGAACGCAAGCACTACCCGGTGGGGCGCTATGCGTTCGTCGACCGGCGCGTCCTCGATGGATTCGACTACCACTACGTGGTCACGAGCGTGGTGCAGCGCTCCAGCCCGATCCCGGGCGCGAACTTCACGGAGTATCTGGAGAGTCCGTTCCGTACCGTGTTCACGGGCGTGGTGCGGCCGCGCGCCGAGGCGGGCGTGGCGTACCGCGACGGTCAGGTGTGGGTGGTGCCGAACCCGTTCCGCGCGCGCGTGGAGTGGGAACGCGAGCCCGTACCGGGCGACGTGTTCACGCGTCACGTGGACTTCTTCGGACTGCCGCGCGCCAAATCGCGCATCAAGATCTACACGCTGGCGGGCGACCTGGTGCAGGAACTGCAGCACGACGGCACCACCGGCAACGGCCAGGCGCCGTGGAACCTGATCTCTCGGAACGGACAGGACATCGAATCGGGCGTGTACCTGTTCACCGTGGATTCGCCGGCGGGGCACCAGACGGGCCGGTTCGTGATCATCCGGTAGGGGCCCGGCGGGGCCGAAAAAAGGCACTGGAACGAAGCCCCGATGCGCGTATACTGCCCACCTGTGCAGTAGGCGGGCGGCTCCCGTTCCACTCTTCTGCGCCGAGTCACGCCGGCGCTCCGAGGTGTTCGTGCAGGCTTCTGCGGGTCGGTTCCTGGTGCCGCCGTCGGCGGCGGATTCGTCGCTGGCGCGCTGGTTGGTCGAGTTCGCGCAGCGTCCCGACAATCGCGGCGCGCTGGTGCACTGGGAAACGCTCGCGTCACGCCCGGCGCGCTATGGCGAGCTGCAGCCGCCGCTGCCCGGCGCGCTGCAGGCCGCCCTCGAGGCGCGCGGCATCACGCGGCTCTACACGCACCAGGTGTGTGCGATCGAAGCGCTGCGGGCCGGGCGCGACACCGTGGTGGTCACCGGCACGGCCAGCGGCAAGTCGCTGTGCTTCCACCTGCCGGCGCTCGAACGCATGTTGGAAGAGCCCGAGGCCACCGCGCTCTACCTGTTCCCCACCAAGGCGCTCGCGCAAGATCAACTCAAGAGCCTCACGCGGCTCGCCAACGCCGGCATCGAACTGGGCGGCGTGCTGCGCGCGGGCGTGTACGACGGCGACACGGCCGCCACCACGCGCAAGAAGCTGCGCGAGGACGCCAACGTCATCCTGTCGAACCCCGACATGCTGCACGCCGGCATCCTGCCGCAGCACGCCAAGTGGGCGCGCTTCCTGCGCAATTTGCGTTACGTGGTCATCGACGAGATGCACGCCTATCGCGGCATCTTCGGCAGCCACGTGTCACTGGTGCTGCGCCGGCTCGAACGCCTGGTGCGGCATTACGGCGGCGAGTTCCGCTATGTGCTGTGCAGCGCCACGATCCGCAATCCCGGCGAACTGGCCGCGGCGCTCACCGGCCGCGACGTGGCGGTGGTCGACGACGACGGCGCGCCGCGCGGCGAAAAGCACTTCGTGTTCTGGAACCCGCCGTTTCGCGACGACACGCAGGTCGAGCGGCGCAGTTCAAACGTCGAGGGCTGCCAACTGCTGTCGGGCATCATCGAGAGCGGCGCGCAGGCGATCGCGTTCACCAAATCGCGCGTGAGTGCCGAACTGGTGTACCGCTACACGCGCGAACAACTCGAACGCACGCGCGCGCGGCTGCCGGGCGACACCAAGGATCCGTTCGGCGTGCCGCTGCCTCCGCTGCACGAACGGCTGAAGCCCTATCGCGGCGGCTACCTGCCCGAAGAGCGCCGAGCCATCGAGCAGGCGCTGTTCTCGGGCGCGCTGCGCGGCGTGGTGAGCACCAACGCGCTCGAGCTGGGCATCGACGTGGGCGGGCTCGACGCCGCCGTGCTGGTGGGCGCGGCGCCCACGTTGGCCAGCATCTGGCAGCAGGCCGGCCGCGCCGGGCGCAGCGGCGCGCCGTCGCTGGTGGTGCTGGTGGCGTACAACGACACCGTGGACCAGTACCTCATGCGCAAGCCCGGCTACCTGTTCGGCCGGCCCACCGAAGCGGCATGCATCGACCCGCACAACCCGTACATCCTGGCGCAGCAGTTGGCGTGTGCGGCGTACGAGCTGCCGGTGTCGGAGGGCGATGCCACCGCGTTCGGCGAGCAGATGCACGACGTGCTCGCCGCGCTCGACGAGGCGGGGGAGACGCGCGTGATCGACGGGCGCGCGTACTGGTCCAAGAACGACTTCCCGGGTGCCAAGGTGTCGCTGCGCACCATGAGCGATGACACCTACACGATCGTCGATGCCACGCGCGACAACGCGGTCATCGGCACGGTCGATGCGGTGAGCGGGCTCGAACTGGTGTACCCCGACGCCATCTACCTGCACGAGGGCGGCACGTGGTGGGTGCGAAAGCTGGATTTGGAACAGAAGGTCGCCACCGTCGAGCCGCGCACGGTGGACTACTACACGCAGCCCGTGCTCGACTCCAACGTGCGCGTGCGCACCGAGCTGCGCGCGCGCGACTGGCGTGGCGAGTGCGCCAGGTTCGGCGAGGTCACCTATAGCTGGCAGACCATCGCGTTCAAGAAGATCCGCTACCGCTCGCTCGACGCGATCGGCTATCACCCGCTCGAGCTGCCGCGGCTCACTCTGGAGACCGCCGGCTTCTGGCTGGCGCCCAACGAGGCCACCACGCGCGAGCTCGCCCTGCGCGGCCTGAATCCCTGGGAGGCCCTCTCGGGCGTGCGCAACCTGTTCGTGCAGTTGCTGCCGCTGCTCTCGATGTGCGATCCGCTCGACCTGGGCGGCATGCTCGACTCGTCCAACACCGGCCGGCCCACGCTGTTCATGTTCGACCGCTACCCCGGCGGTTTGGGTTTCGCCGAACAGGGCTTCGCGCGGCTCGACGAGCTCGCCGAAGCCTCGCTCGCGCACTTGGAAGGCTGCCCCTGCGGCAACGGTTGCCCCGCCTGCAGCGGCCTGCCGGTACTGCGCCCCGCCCAGCAACAAGACTGGGACGGCATCAAGACCACGCGAGAGATCCCCACCAAGGACGCCACGAGGTTCTTGCTGCAGCATTGGCTCTCGCAATGAGGCGCCCCGGTCTGCGTCGCATGACGGCGGGAGGTGAGGCCATGGATGGCCGAACCGAGCGTTCGCCCTATTCACGACCCGGCTCGTGCCCGGGCCGTCCGGAACGGGGGCCGTTGAAGTTCGAGCCAAGAGAACCCGAACCGGGCCTCCGCTACAATGCAGAGCCCCGTATCGAGATCCTCCTGAACCAAGGATGCTGACCAGCATGACTTCAACGCCCGAATGGCCAGTCGCGTTCTTCGATGACGACTACCTGCGCATCTATCGCCCGCAGTTCACGCCCGAACGCACCGAGGCCGAGACGCGCTTCATCGCGGCGTCGCTCGCCGCGCCCGAGCGTGGCGCCGTGCTCGATCTGGCGTGCGGCTTCGGCCGCCACGCGATCGGCATGGCCCAGCTCGGCTATCGCGTCACGGGCATCGACTTCAACGCGCGCTACCTCGAGATCGCGGCGTCTGACGCCGCCGCGGCCGGCGTGGCGGTGACGTGGCGGCAGGGCGACATGCGCGCGCTGGGCGAGCAGCCGGTGTACGACTCCGCGTACTCGTACTTCACGTCGTTCGGGTACTTCAGCGACGAGGACAACGAACGCGTGCTGGCCGAAGTCGCGCGCGTCCTGAAGCCCGGCGGGCGCTTCCTGCTCGAGATGGCCAATCGCGACTACCTGCTCACGCACCCCGAGCAGCGCACCTGGAAGCAGCGCGAGGACGGTGCGCTGCTCATGGAAGAGACCACGGTCGAGCTCGAGACCTCGCGCATCGTGGCGCGCCAGTTGCTCATCGATCCGCAGGGCGGCTCGCAGGTCACCAAGGCGTACTCGTTGCGCACGTACACCTGCGCCGAACTCACCGCGCTCCTGCGCCGCCATGGCTTCATGGTGCGCCAGGTGAACGGGGGCGCGGACGGCAACGCCTACGGGCTCGACAGCCGGCGGCTCGCGATCACCGCGGAGCGCGCGGGATGAACCGGCCGGCGCGCGGGGTGCGCGCATGAGCGAACTGCGCGAGCGGCTGGGCGAGCTTGTGCGCCGCCGGCGCGCGGGCATGCCTGCCGCTGCGCCGAGCGAGCCGCTGGCCGAGAGCCGGCGCCGCGGCGCTCGTGCGGACTCGCGGCCGGTGGCGGACGACGCGGCGCTGGTCGCGGGCGATCCCACCCCCGCCCGTACGCCTGCGCAGGATGCCGCGCCGGTCGTCGGCACGGACACCGAACCCGCACGCGCCAAGGCGCGCGCGCGT
>JBEBGT010000360.1:0-4206 GCA_040081365.1 Candidatus Eiseniibacteriota bacterium
CCCACCGCACCACAAGTGGCCAGCGGCGCGGTGAGAGCGCCCTTGCCGGCCGCCGTGGTGGACCCTGCGACCCCTCGACTCCGGCCTCCCGATTCCGTCGTCGGTCTGCCCGAGCCGCCGCCGTGCACGTTCCCCAGTGCATGACGTCCGGGTGCCACGTCCATCCCGAGAGGTCCCGCCGTGCGCCAATCCGCCGCCCGATTCCTGCTTCGACTCACCTGTGCGATCGCATTGCTGGCCCCGCTCCAGGCTCACGCCTTCGCCGGCCACGACGTGCTGAAGGGCGGACCGTGGTGGCACGAGGAGATCAGCAAGCGCGCCACCAAGGCCGCCGGCTTCTCGGACCCGTCCGGTGCTGCGATCGCGTGGCACTCCGATTACATCGACTCGTATCTGTACAGCCCGCTGTGGTGGGCGCGCCCCGACGAGGGCGGCGGCATCCAGCGCTTTCGCTATTCCATGGCGCAGGTGCCCGAGCTGATCAAGATGCACTTCGACGACCTGGTGTCGGCCGAGGACGCGCGCGTGATGTGGAACCGCTACCTGACCGGCGCATTTGTGGGCATGCAATGGGCGGCCGAGCGCGGCGACGTGAACGCCGCGCACAACATATTGGGCATCACGTTGCACTCGATCGAGGACTTCTACTCGCACTCGTCGTGGGTCAACGACCCCGATCGTCGCGAACGCACGTGGTTCGAGACCGGTGCGGCCGACCGTGTGAGCCGCGTGCTCTACACCGGGGCCTACGAGCACCCCGAGTCCGGCCAGCCGCACCACGGCAAGCTGGACATCATGTGCTCGCTCTTGGCCCAGCCCGAGTTGAAGCCGCTCGCCGAGGCCATGTGCAACGCCATCTCGCCCATGAGCAACAGCTCGCTGTGCCAGCAGTACAAGGACTGCCGTGACGCCGTGACCGTGCAGATGCAGGTCAACGATGTCGTGGCCCCCGAGGGACTGGTGTACCTGCGCCCCGCCGGCATCGCGCTCGACAACAATTTTGTCGCGGCCGTAGGCGTGAAGGAACGCGGGTTGGTGCGCGCGGACGGCAAGCTGAAGGACGGCAAGACGGACAAGTCGGCCGGCGATGAGCTGTTCGACGACGCCGTGACGCTGGCGACGCGCTCGGCCACGCAGTGGCTGAACGAACTGGGTGCCGCCATGGAGGCTTCGGGCCAGGGCGCGTTCTGGAACCGGGTCAAGCTCGGCACCGAGGACATCTCGGGCCCTTCCAAGTGGGCGCAGTTCGAGAGCTTCCGCAACCTGCCCTACCAGTTCATGACCGCCGGCATCTATCCGCCCGACGTGGCGCAGAAGGCCGACCGCGACCAGGTCTACCTGCGGGTTCGCCTGAAGACCGCCGACGAAGCCGGCGCCGGCACCGATGCCGACATCGTGGTGAAGGCGGATGGCCGCGAGTACGTGCTCGACTACGCGCCCGATGCCGCGCTGCCGATGCGCATCAACGACTTCGAGCAGGGCGACGACTTCTCGTACACCGTGGGCCCGTTCGATCGGCTGCCGAGTTCGATCGTGATCGAGAACAAGGCGGTCACAGGGGCCGACCTGAACACAGCACTCGAGCGCGACTTCAGCATCATGATCGAGAGCTTCGGCGAGGGCATCAAGAACGCCGCGCTCGCGCTGGTGTCGGGCGAGGCCGACAAGGTCGCCGAGGCCAAGTACACGTTCAACCTGCCGATGGGCGGTGACGCCGCCGCATCGGATGCGGCGGATTGGCCGGCCTGGGCGGCCGCGGCCCCGGCGCGACTGGTCGCAGGCGACTTCGATGGCGACCGCAAGGCCGACATGGCCCTGTTGGGTGGCCCCGGCTGGAACACCATTCCGGTGGCGTTCTCGCGCGGCGACGGCACGTTCCGCGTCACCAACATCCAGAACGAGTTCGGTGTTCTGCTCGGTGTTTCGCCGGGCGCGAACGTGGTGGCCGGCGACTTCAATGGCGACGGCAAGTGCGACCTCGCGGCCGAGGGTGTGGCCGGCTGGGCCACCTCGCCGGTGGCGTTCTCGAATGGCGACGGCACGTTCCGATACACGAACGCTCCCATTGCCGACTTCGCCGTGTGGGCGAGCGGTGCAGGGGCCAAGCTGGTGGCCGGCGACTTCAACGGCGATGGCCGTTGCGACATGGCGCTCACAGGAGTCGCCGGCTGGGCGACATTGCCGGTGGCGTTCTCGAACGGCGACGGCAGCTTCCGGGTGACGAACGCCGGCGTGGGGGACTTCGCGATCTGGGCGGCCGCCGGTGCGAAGGCCGTGGCCGGGGACTTCGATGGCGACGGTAAGGCCGACCTCGCGCTCGCGGGCGTGTCGGGCTGGGCCACGCAGCCGATCGCGTTCTCGAACGGCGACGGTGGGTTCCGGATCAGTAACGAGTCGCTGGGTGATTTCCCCGTCTGGGCGACAGGCGCCGGCGCGCGGCTGAACGCCGGCGACGTGAACGGCGACGGCAAAGCCGATCTGTTCCTCTCGAGCGTGAGTGGCTGGGCCACGTTCCCGCTGGCGATCTCGGACGGCGGCGGACGCTTCCATACCTCGAACCAGCCGGCGGGCGACTACGCGATCTGGGCAGCGGCCCCCGGCGCGCAGGCCGTGGTCGGGGACTGGAACGGCGATGGCAAGGCCGATCAGGCGCTGGCGGGCGGGCCCGGCTGGGCGAGCTGGCCGGCCGCGTTCTCGAACGGCGACGGGTCGTTCCGGATCAGCAATCGTCCGACCGGTGGTGGTTCGAACCAGAACCCCACCCTGTCGCTCGATGGGCAGAGCGAAGGGCTGTACAACCTGAATGTGAACCTGCGTCGTGTGGGTGGCGGTCCGGCCGACGCCCAGCACCCGGCCGCGTGGGGGCGCTTTCAGGTCACGCTCCAGCGGCTGAACTGCGCGACCGAATCCAAGTGGGATCGCGGCAGCGATTCGGACGAGCCGTTCCTGATCGCCGCGCTCATGCCGATGCCCTACGGCGGTCCGTGGGGCCTGCGCCAGGGTGTGGTGCTGGGGCCATGGGACGACGTCGATTCGGGTGAATCCCGCGATATCAACTACGCGTTCGGCACCGTGGACCTGCCCGATGGCTATGGGCGGCTGGCGCTCAACGTGACGCAGTTCGAGAGCGACGACGAGCCCGCTGCCGATCGCGACAGCCTGCTGGCGAAGGCCGCGCCGTGGCTGCGGCAGGATCATGGCGACTTCCCCAGCACCGTCGACCTGCTGGGGCGCACGCTGGGCGCGGAATGGAAGGTGGCCGAGGCCGAGGTGTACGCGTTCAGCCGCTACCCGGTGGTGCGCGGCGGCACGGTGGCGAACGTGAGCGCGGTGACCACGGTGGCGAGTGGCAGCGGCATGACCCTCGCGCTCGACGCGAGCCGGTTCCGCACGTTCGATGGCGTGGCCGCGCGGTTCACCGCACAGGTTCCGGCGAGCGGCGGCGGCGATTCGCCGCAGCAGCCCGTGGTCACGCCGCCGTCGGGGACTCCTGCACCGCCGCCGGTCGTGTCGGGTGATGATGGCGCTCGCGGAGGCCGCGAGGGTCGCGGTCGCGGACCCGGTCGGCGCGGGCGTCCCGACAACGGCGGCCCTGGGCCGAGCAGTCACGACGGGGGCGGCGCGCAGCCCGCGGTATCGGCGGACAACACTGTGCTGCTGCAGAACGCCGTCACGCGGCGCATGCTGCTGAGCGAGGACAAGCCCGTGCGCGGCGAAGGCGCCGAGGGCGGCTGGCTGCAGAGCCCGGCCGTGCTGGAGGCCGACGCCAACTATTACGACCTGGCGGTCTGGCGCTTGGAGCCCGCCGGCGAGCACTTCATGATCCGCAACGTGAAGACCGGCCGGCTGCTGTTCTCGCAGGGCGAGCCCGTGACCACTGCCGGTGCCGAGGGCGGCTGGTTGAAGGCGCCGCGCCTGCTCGGCGCCGACGCCAACTACTACGACCGCGCGCTGTGGCAGATCACGCGCGCCGGCAAGGGGTACATGATCACGAACAAGTTCGACCATCGCGTGCTGTTCTCGGTGGGCGAGGAAGTCCGCCAGGACGGCGCCGAGGGCGGCTGGCTGAAGAGCCCCGCCGCCGTGAGCGCGGACGCCAACTACTACGACCGCGCCATCTGGATGCTGAAGGGGCCGGGAGCGAAGCTGGTGCCGTAGCGTCGGGTCGGGCCAACGAGCGAGGCTGTGCCGGGCTACGCGCCCTGG
>JBEBGT010000361.1:0-4200 GCA_040081365.1 Candidatus Eiseniibacteriota bacterium
GCGCCCGCGAGGCTCCCCGCACGAGCCAGCCCAGCCGCGGCCGCCGGGCTTTGTTCGCCATGAGCGTTCGCCTATGGTGAGCTCGGCGTCGCGCGCGAGCCGCGCTCACGCATCGCTGGCACCCGTTTCCAGCAGTCCACTGGGTCGAAGGGAGTCACCCCGTATGCAGCGCCAGAAACTCGCCATCCTCGTGGGCGGAGGTCCCGCCCCGGGCATCAACAGTGTCATCGCCGCCGCCACCATCCGCGCCCGGCTCTCGGGCGTCGAGGTGCTCGGCATCGAGGACGGCTTCGAGTGGCTCATGCAGGGCGACGTGAGCCGCGTGCGGCCGCTCACGATCGAGAACATCTCGCGCATCCATTTCCGCGGCGGCAGCCATCTGGGCATCTCGCGCGCGAATCCCACGCGCGACATTCGTGCGCTCGACCGCGTGGTGGCGGCGCTGCTGCAGCTGGGCGTGACCGAACTCATCACGATCGGCGGCGACGACACCGCGTTCAGCTCCATGAAGGTGCACGAGCGCGCGGCGGGGCAGATCCGCGTGGCGCACGTGCCCAAGACGATCGACAACGACCTCGACCTGCCCGCGCACGTCGACACGTTCGGGTTCCAGACCGCGCGCCACATCGGCGTGGAGATCGTGAAGAACCTGATGGTCGACGCCAAGACGACCTCGCGCTGGTATTACGTCGTGGCCATGGGCCGCAAGGCGGGCCACCTGGCGCTCGGCATCGGCAAGGCCGCAGGGGCCACGCTCACGCTGATCCCCGAGGAGTTCACCACCAAGCCGGTGCCCATGCGGCGCATCGTCGACACGCTGGTGTGCGCGCACCTGAAGCGCCTGTCCGACGGCCGGCGCGACGGCGTGGCGATCATCGCCGAAGGGGTCACGCTCGACATCGACCCCAAGGACCTCGAGCGCCTGGAGCACATCGAGCGCGACGACCACGGCCATATCCGGCTGGACGAGATCAACGTGGGCGACATCCTGAAGCACGCGGTGCAGGAGCGGCTGCGCCACCTGGGGATCAAGTCCATGATCAGCACCAAGAACATCGGCTACGAGCTGCGCTGCGCCGACCCGATCCCGATGGACATGGAGTACACGCGCGACCTGGGCTACTGCGCGGCCAAGTACCTGCTGGGCGGCGGCGACGAGGCCATGGTGTCGCTGCAGGGCGGCGATTTCGTGCCGGTGCCGTTCAAATCGCTGATCGATCCCAGGACCGGCCGCGCGCGCGTGCGGCTGGTGGACGTCAACACGACGCGCTATGCGATCGCGCGCCGCTACATGCTGCGCCTGCGCCGCGACGACTTCGACGACGACCGCCGCATCGAGCCGCTGGCCGCGGTGGCGCGCATGTCGGTGGAGGCGTTCCGCAACGAGTTCGAGTACCTGGTGAGCGACGAACCGCCGGCACTGCGACTGCTGGAGGTGGGGAAGAGCTGATCGCGGGGCCAGAACCGGATCCCGGCCATTCCGAACGAAGGAGGCTCCTCATGCAACAGTCGATCGTCCGCACGCTGTTCGCCGCGCTCGCCCTCGGTACCCTCGCGGCTCCTCTGTTCGCGGCCGAGCAGGTCGAGCAGGTCGAGAAGCGCCGCACGATCCGCGTCAGCTACGGCACCGTCGTGGACCTGCAGGAGGAGAAGACGGCGTCCAACATGGCCTCCGGTGCGGTGCTGGGTGGCGCCATCGGCGCGGCGGTCTCGCACCACAAGAAGACGGGCGACCAGCTCAAGAACGCAGCCGCCGGAGCGCTCATCGGGGCGCTCCTGACCCGGGCCACCGAGGGCTCGCACCGCACGTGGGGCGTCACGGTCAAGCGCACCGACGGCAGCACGATCAAAGTGATCCAGGATCACGTCGATGGTCTCGCCCCGGGTGGCTGCGTGTCGCTGGAGGAGGGGACTTACACGAACGTGCGGGCGGTCTCACCGCTGTTGTGCGGCGACAGCTCCCATGGCGCGGACTCGGTCGTGAGCCTGGCGATGCAGCAGTCCGCCGACCTGTGCCATGCCGCCAAGGAGGCGCTCGCGCAGGCCAAGACCAAGGACGAGTTCGACCTGGCGATGAAGAAGATCCAGATCCTCTGCCACTGAGCGCCGGGGCGGTGCAGCGCGAAGGGCTCTGCTAGAAGCGGATCCCGAACCGGCCGAGCAGCGAGCCCGGGGCCAGGCGGTCGGTCGGGTGCGCCCGCTGGCCCTCGAACAGCGGGCTGGGCCGGGTGTCGGGGTCGCTCATGATGCCGGTGACCAGGATGAAGCTCGGCGACACCACGGTGTCGTCGAGGTGCGTGCCGTCGAACCGGTCCTGCGTGATCTCGGCCCGCAGCGCCCCGACGCCGGCCTCCAGGTCGCTGGCGTGGTTCACGATCGGCGTCGTGAGCCGGCCCCCGTGGGTGGCACGCACGACGGTGCCGCCCGCACTCGGGCCATCGTTGCCCTCGAGGTCGAGCCGGGGGATGAGCGCCCACGTGTGGACGGGCAGCTGCATGCCGGCGCCCAGGGTCCAGGTGGTGCCGAACGACAGGTCGCGCGACCGGTAGCCGACGCCGCCGATGACGAACGTGCTGCGCGTGTCGGCCTGGTAGCTCTGGCCGGAGCCGGCGGGGGGCCACTGCGCGTGCGCGGGCATGGGCGTGAGGAGCAGGGAAGCAGGACACCGGACAGCGCACACCGCACGCGAGCACGCATCGGACGATCTCCGAGAGATGGACGGGAGCGGGGACCGCGCCGCCGGGGGTCGTCGCCTCCCGCGAGGCTAGCGCAGGCGGGCCCACGGCCGGAGATCGTGGGTCTCGCGCGGCCGCGTGCCGCCGGCTTCGGCGCCGCGACACCCTGCGCGGGCGGCACGCGCGGCCCGGCGCGCTTGACGCGCCCGCGGCGTTGGAGTTAACTCCGCGGCTCGCGGGCGATTAGCTCAGTTGGTAGAGCACTTGCTCGACAAGCAAGGGGTCACTGGTTCAAGTCCAGTATCGCCCACCATCTCGCAGGGGCGCGCACGCGCGGTAGTCACCGCCGCGCCGCCCCGTTTTCATTCCGGGCCGTTCCGCCGGGAGCATGCGGCCACCGCGGGCCGCGCGTGAGGGTAACTCCATGTCCGGCACCGCCAAGCCGCATTCGGGCCCCGACCTGTCCGCCTACCCGGGCGGCGAAGAGCTCTACCGCCTGCGGCACTCGGCCGCGCACATCCTGGCGACCGCGGTCACGGAGCTGTTCCCGGACGTGAAGGTCGCCGGCGGGCCGCCGGTCGATGGCGGCTTCTACTACGACTTCGCCAAGCCGACGCCGTTCACGCCCGAGGACTTGGAGAAGATCGAGTCCAAGATGCGCGAGGTGATCGCCGCCGACCAGAAGTTCGAGGCCGGCGAGATGACCCGCGACGAGGCGCGCACGCACTGGGAGAAGCTGGGCGAGAAGTACAAGCTGCACTTCCTGTCGGTGATCCCCGACGGCGCCAAGGTCACCACCTACAAGAACGGCGCGTTTCTCGACTTGTGCCGCGGCCCGCATCTGGCGAGCACGGGGAAGCTGAAGGCGTTCAAGATCACCCACGTCGCGGGTGCTTACTGGCTCGGCAGCGAGAAGAACGAGATGCTGCAGCGCATCTACGGCACCGCGTTCGCGAGCCAGGCCGATCTCGACGCGCACCTGACGCGCATCGAGGAGTCGTTGAAGCGCGACCACCGCAAGCTGGGCCGCGAACTCGACCTGTTCTCCATCCAAGAGGAGATCGGCCCCGGGCTGGTGCTGTGGCATCCCAAGCTGGGCATCGTGCGCCACGTGCTCGAGACGTTCTGGAAGGAAGAGCACTACAAGCGCGGCTACCAGTTCGTGTACACGCCGCACATCGCGAGCGAGAAGCTCTACGAGATCTCGGGACACCTCGAGAACTACGCCGACATCATGTACGCGCCCATGGTCATCGATGAGCAGGCCTACCGCGCCAAGCCCATGAACTGCCCGGGCCACATCATGATCTACAACGCGCGCAAGCACAGCTACCGCGACCTGCCAGTGCGCTTCGCCGAACTCGGCACGGTGTACCGCTACGAGCGTTCGGGCGTGCTGCACGGCATGGAGCGCGTGCGCGGCTTCACGCAGGACGACTCGCACATCTTCTGCCGCCCGGACCAGCTGCAGGACGAGGTGCAGGGCGTGCTGGACCTGCACCACCACCTGATCCTGTCTCTTATA
>JBEBGT010000362.1:0-4197 GCA_040081365.1 Candidatus Eiseniibacteriota bacterium
TTCGAGGGCCTGGATCTCGCCGACGAAGATGCCGTGCATCAAGCTGCGGGCAGCGTCGCTGGCGTCGGGCCGGTCGGGTGTCAGTCGGTTGGTCTTGGGTCGTTTCCCGGCAGCGGCCTCGCCGACGAGCGAACTACGCGGGTCGGCCTGCGACTGGGTCATCGTGATCTGGCTGAACCGCTGATCGCGGGCCAGTTCCTGCACTGGGAAGAACTTGCGCATCACACACTCCCGATCGAGCCAGGGCCGGCAATGCCACCGGCCTCCACCATCAGCTTCTCCAACCTCGCCTGGTGAGCAGACGCGCGGTCGACTTCCTCCGGCGTCTCGATGAGCGATTGCAGCAACATCTCGCCGTCGCGCCAGTCGTCGAACTCGTCCTGCAGGATGTGCCCGATCGTGCGAATGGTCGGCGCATCGGTGATCTCACTCGTGTTGTTGCGGTGGAACGTGTACGCCGCGATGAAGTGCGGGATGAACACGCGGTACACGCCGACGAGTTTCTCGATCGTCTGCCCAACGTCCTCCGGTTCGGTGAGCGCCGCGACGAAGCGAGTCATCGCGTCGTTGGCCGGCACCGTGAGGCGGTCGGGATTCATCTCGCGCAGTTCGGGGAGGCGCTTGTGCCACAGGTCGGCGTGCCAGGCATGGTGGTAGCAGTGCGTGCCGAGCCGCATCTTCACGTCGAGTTCGGGAACAGTGGCCACCCAGCCGCCCAGTGCCTCGAACAGCTTCATTTCGGCCCACTTGTAGTTGCCCACTCGACGAGCCGTCTCCTCGACGTCGAACAGGCCAGGAAGCTGACGCCGGTCCCACGGCGCGAACGCTGCCCTCGGCTTGTACGGATCAGCCACGGAAATCCCCCTCCGGCGACGAACCTGACGGTTCACACACTGTCGTGTCACAGCTCGGTGGCCACTGTACCGGCGCGCCAGTTCGCCGCTCGCAGCGGGAGTTGGCTAGATCGTCCCGCGGCGACGGCCGACCAACAGTGCGCCGCCGGCCATCAATGCGAGAACGGCCACGGTCGCGACGTTGTTGGAGTCGGATGAGCCGGTCTCGGGGAGCGAGCCACCGCCACTGTCCACGTCGGGGCAATCGACGCCGTGCGGTGCGCGGGCCGGGCCCGGCACCACGGAGGTACTCGTCGTCGACGTGCTGGTGGTCGAAGTGGTCGATGTGCTCGTCGTGGAGGTGGTCGACGTCGACGCGATCGTCGTTGAGGTAGTTGTTGTTGGCGTCACGGACGTCGTTCCCGGCGCCGTCGTGGTGTCGGGCGCGAGGCCGCACTCATCGATGAGCGTGAACGAGTAGAGGTACTCGTCGGTGGTGTCGCCCACGTCGAAGATTCCTTCCATCATCCGTTCGACGATCTGCTCCTCGTCCTCCTCGAAGCCGCACAGAACGACTGCGACGTAATCGCCGGGTTCGGCGATCGGTGAGAACGAGTAGGTGGAGCCGTTCACCGGCAGGTCGGTGTCGCCGCGCGGTCCGTCCTCCTCCAGCACGCCCCACGCTCCGGCGGCGATCTCCGCGAGGTCGTCGCAGTCGTAGGGGGCGTTGATGGTGGCGCCCACCTGAAAGGTGCCGAGTGGTGTGAATTCCGGCGGCGCTCCAGCTGGACGGGCGCCCACGGTCGACGGCGTGAACGCCAGGAACCCTGCGATCGCGGTGACGCCGATCAATGCGCCGATGCGGACCTTGCGTGCCTTCATTGGAGATCTCCCGTCGTCCCGTGGCGGACGGCACGCTAGTTCTGAGCGTGTTCTCGATTCTGGGACCACTGTCGCTCCAGCTCACCCAATGGAGTCGCCGGCGCGGCGTCGTGTGTGTACTCGAGCAGCATCGCCCGCCACGGGGCCTCCACTTCGAGCTTGCCGAGGATTGCGTTGACCCCCCACACCACGCGATCGAGGATCACGAAGCTGGCCGGCATGTTCAGTTGTTCGATGACCTGCTCGTGTGGACCTTTCACATCGATGACGGTGGCCATCGCTCGCTTCACGAAGTCGCGGTCGAAGGCGAAGGTGTCGGTGAGATACGGCGTGTACGGGGTGCTGACGTATTCGTAGACACGAGTCGCGTCGAGGCCGTGACCGGGGCGCAGGAAGCCGGCCATCTCCATCGCGTCGAGGAGCCGGTCGGGGTCGCGGTGGACGATGATCGCATCGATGCTCGGCTGCAGCTGTTCCCACTCGCCCGGCGTCCAGCGCTTCACCAAACCGAAGTCGAGGAACGTGACGTCGCCCTCGCGGGTGAACTTGTAGTTGCCAGGATGCGGGTCGCCGTTGAAGGCCCGCCCGCGGTGCACCGCGTGCTGCGCAAATCGCCAGATCACCTCGCCGGCTCGTTGCTTGGCAGTGGGGTTCGCGGTGTCCATGAACTCGGCGAAGCCGATGCCATCGACCCACTCGGTGGTCAGCACCTTCGAGGTGCTCGTCGCGGAGTCGACAGCAGGAATGGAGATGAACGGGTGACCGGCGAAGTGGTTCGCGAATTCGCGCTGGTTGTTGGCTTCGAGGCAATAGTCCAGTTCCTCGCGCATGCGCGCCCGCAGTTCGTCGACGAGACCCTTTGTGTCGAGTCCTTTCAATGCGAAGGCGCCGACCAGCCGGTACAGGCCCTCAGTGTTGGCCAGGTCAGTTTCGATGGCGTCGCCGACACCCGGATACTGCACCTTCACCGCGACGTCGCGACCGTCACGGGTGACTGCTCGATGCACCTGGCCGACGCTGGCCGCGGCGACTGGTGTCTCCTGCCAGTCCAAAAACACTTTGTTCGGCGACGCACCCAACTCCGTGCGAACCACAGCGTCTGCTGTCTCTGGGGCCATCGGTGGCGCGTCGGACTGCAAGGAGGACAACACGGCTTGCGCGTCGGGCGGCAAGGCCTCGACGATGAAGCTCAGCAGTTGCCCGAACTTCATCAACGCACCCTTCATGTTGCCCAGCTCGCGAGCGACGTCCTGCGACGTGCGAATGGTGAAGCGGTCGTCGAGCGCCGCCCGCTGGTGATGACGAGTGAACAGTCGGCGAAGACGGTGGATGACGAATCGAGCGCCGTTGCGAGCCATCAATCGCCACACCCGTGCGGTGCGGCGGAAGCGGAACAGTCGTTGATTCACCCGGCGGGCGACGGGGCGCGGCGCGCAGTGGGCTGTTGCGCGAGGAGCTCGTCGGGCAGCGCCGCACCCGTGACCTCGTCGGTCCAGTAGCTACCGGCGTCGAGCCGGGCCAGTGCCACCTCCACGTCGGCCAAGTCGCGTTCGACGGCGTCGAGGTCGAGTGCGTGGGCTTCGGGTTCCATGGCGGTGAGGTTACTGTGCCGGGCGTGGCACATGTCCGTCTCGAACACGTCTCCAAGACCTTCGGAGAGGGCGACGACAAGGTCACCGCCGTCGACGACATCTCGCTGGCGGTCGAGGACCACGAGTTCATGATCCTGCTCGGGCCGTCTGGGTGCGGGAAGAGCACCCTGCTCAGGATGGTTGCCGGGCTCGAAGACCCGACGAGTGGCAAGGTGTCCATCGGCGACGTCGTGGTCAACGATGTGGAGCCGAAGCTGCGCGACATCGCGATGGTCTTCCAGAGCTATGCGCTGTACCCGCACAAGACCGTCGCGGCCAACATCGAGTTCCCGTTGAAGGTTCGTGGCGTCGAGAAGGCCGAACGTGCGCAGGCGGCCCTGCAGGCGGCCGGCGTGCTCGGGCTCACCGACTACATGCGCCGCAAGCCGGGTCAGCTCAGCGGCGGCCAGCGTCAGCGTGTCGCGCTCGCGCGCGCCATCGTCCGGAACCCCGCGGTGTTTCTGATGGACGAGCCGCTCAGCAATCTCGACGCGAAGTTGCGCGGCGATACGCGCGCAGAACTCGTCGATCTTCATCGCCGATTGAACAGCACGTTCATCTATGTGACTCACGATCAGGTGGAGGCGATGACGATGGGCAGCCGGGTCGCCGTCCTCAACGCCGGTCGGCTCGAGCAGGTTGGCACGCCGCAGGAGGTCTACGACCGGCCGGCGTCGTCGTTCGTCGCGCAGTTCATCGGGACGCCACCGATGAATCTCCTCGGACCGGGTCACCTCGGCGGCGACGGCGTGCAGGTCGGAATCCGACCGGAGCACCTGTTGGTGACACCGGGTGGTCCGCTGCAGGGCACGGTGCGACAGGTCGAACATCTCGGTCATGAAGTCCTGTTG
>JBEBGT010000027.1:0-15696 GCA_040081365.1 Candidatus Eiseniibacteriota bacterium
CAGCGCTGGCGGTGTTCGAACGCATGGACCGCGCGGCGATGACGCCCGAGGACCGGCGCTGGTACGACGCCAACGTGGCGCGGCTCAAGCGCGCCCGCGGCCGCTGATCCGGCACCTCCAGCAGGGTCGTATGGCGGGGCGCGAGGGGCGTTCCGGCCGCGCTCACCGCGCGCGCGGGCGGTTGGCGCCACTTCGTTCGCTCCATTAGATTATCGGGGAATCTCAACCTGCACACTCGGGAGAACCCCTGTCATGGCCTCCGTCAAGCCTGCCACCACCGCCGCTGCCGCCCGCTGGGGTGGTCTCAGCTCCGATGATCTCGTCGGGCTCTACCGCACCATGTACACGTCGCGCCGCACCGACGACGAGGAGATCCGGCTCAAGAAGCTGAACCTCGTGTTCTTCCAGATCTCCGGAGCCGGCCACGAGGCCGTGCTGGCGGCGGCGGGCAAGGCGCTCAAGCCGGGCTATGACTACTTCTACCCGTACTACCGCGACCGCGCGCTCTGCCTGCAGCTCGGCATGACCGTGAAGGAGATGCTGCTGTCGTCGGTGGGCGCGGCCGAGGATCCCAACTCGGGCGGCCGCCAGATGCCCAGCCACTGGGGGCACAAGAAGCTCAACATCGTGTCGCAGTCGAGCCCCACGGGCACGCAGTTCTTGCAGGCGGTGGGTGCTGCCGAGGCGCTGGTCAAGTACAAGGACCTGGAAGGCGACTACCCCGAGTTGAAGGGCCAGGTGAAGGGCGACGAGGTCGTGTACGTCTCGGCCGGCGATGGCACCACCAGCCAGGGCGAGTTCTGGGAGGCGCTCAACACCGCCTGCAACTTGAAGCTCCCGGTGCTGTTCCTCATCGAGGACAACGGCTACGCCATCTCCGTGCCGGTCGACGTGCAGACGGCCGGCGGTAACATCGCGCAGCTGGTGAAGGGGTTCCCGAACCTGTTCCTGGTCGAAGAGGCCGACGGCAACGACCCGATCGCCTCCTACGACGTGCTCAGCAAGGCCGCGGCGTGGTGCCGTGCGCGTAAGGGGCCGGCACTGGTGCGCGCCAAGGTCAACCGCCCGTACTCGCACTCGATGTCGGACGACGAGAGCAAGTACAAGCCCAAGGCGCTGCGCGATGCCGAGGCCGCGAGCGACTGCTTGAAGACGTTCTCGCGCTTCCTCGTGAAGGAAGGTGTGCTCACCGAAGCCACGCTCGAGAAGCTGCACGCGGACATCGCCACGGCGATCCGCAGCGCCTCGGAGCAGGCGCAGCCCTCGCCGCAGCCGCCGCTCCACACCGCCACGGCGTACGTGTTCTCGCCGGACATCGACCCGGCTTCGGACCGCTTCGTGTCCGAGCGCAAGCCGGAGCCCGGCGCGCAGGGAGAGACGATTCTCCAGAGCATCAACTACGCGATGCGCGACGAGATGAAGCGCAACGCGCGTATCATCATGTTCGGCGAGGACGTGGCCGACGCCTCGCACGAGGAAGTGCTCGACGACCTGAAGGGCAAGGGCGGCGTGTTCGGCGTCACCTGGGGCCTGCAGAAGCAGTTCGGCGGCAAGCGCGTGTACAACTCGCCGCTCGCCGAAGCCAACATCGTGGGCCGCGCGATCGGCCTGGCCACGCTGGGCTGGAAGCCCGTGGTCGAGATCCAGTTCTTCGACTACATCTGGCCCGCGATGATGCAGATCCGCGACGAGCTGGGCTACATGCGCTACCGCTCGAACAACGCCTGGAGCTGTCCGGTGGTCATCCGCACGGCGTACGGCGGTTACCTGGGCGGCGGCGCGCCGTACCACAGCCAGTGCGGTGAGAGCATCTTCGCGCACTGCCCCGGCCTGCGCGTCGTGCTGCCGAGCTGCGCCAGCGACGCCGCGGGGCTCATGCGCACCGCACTGCGCTCCGACGACCCGGTGCTGTTCCTGGAGCACAAGCACCTGTACCGCCAGCCCTACGCCAAGGAGCCCTACCCGGGCCCCGACTACACGGTGCCGTTCGGCCGTGCGCGCGTGGTGCGTGCCGGCAGCGACGTCACGCTGGTCACCTACGGTGCGCTGGTGCAGCGCGGCTACCTGGCAGCACAAGAACTGGCCGACGAGGGCCTCGACGTGGAAGTGCTGGACCTGCGCACCATGCAGCCGCTCGACTTCGAGAGCATCGCGCGTTCGGTGAAGAAGACCGGCCGCGTGCTCATCGCGCACGAGGACACGCTGTTCTGCGGCTTCGGTGCCGAGATCGCGGCCAAGGTGGCGAGCGAGTGCTTCATGGATCTGGACGCCCCGGTGCGCCGCATCGGCGCGCTCGATACGCCGGTCGCGTACGCGCCCAAGCTCGAGGACGTGATCCTGCCGCAGAAGGACACGCTCGTGAAGGGCCTGCGCGAGCTGGCCGCGTTCTAGCCGGCATGCAGGCCTGGAACACCGCCATCCTGGTGTTCGACGGGGTCGAGGTGCTCGACTTCGCCGGCCCGTTCGAGGTGTTCTCACGCACGCGCACCGAGCCCGGGTTCGAGTCGCGCCGCAATGACGCCAGCGCGCCGTTCCGTGTGTTCACCGTGGCGCCCAGCGCGGGCGAGCATCCGCACGGTGCCATGCGCGACGATCCACGGCGCATCGTGGCCACCGGCGGCCTGCGCGTGGACGCGCACTTCACGTTCGACGATTGCCCGCGCGTGGACCTGCTGGTGGTGCCGGGTGGCTTCGGCACGCGCACGCAGGTCGAGCAGCCTGCCACGCTCGACTGGATCCGCCGCGTGGCCGCCGGCGCGCAGTTGGTGGCCAGCGTGTGCACGGGCGCAGCACTGCTGGCCCGTGCCGGGCTCCTGCGCGGCAAGCGCGCCACCACGCACCACGGCAGCTACGACTGGCTCGCCTCGCTCGACCCCACGATCACGGTGGAGCGCGGCGTGCGCTACGTGGACGACGGCGTCGTGAGCTCGGCCGGCGTCTCGGCCGGCATCGACATGGCGTTCGCCGTGGTCGAGAAGCGCTGCGGCCGCGAGGTGGCGGAAGAGACGGCGCGGTACATCGAGTACCGCTGGCAGCGCTGAGCACCCACCGCGCGCCGGATCCCGGGGGCGTCCGCGCGGGCCCGGGCCCGGTGTGTACGGCCTCAATCCGTCATGCTGTAGATCTTGAAGCGACCCTTGCGCTCGGCGATCGAGCGAATGAACGGGAAGCGGTGCGTCTTGCCCTCGTCGTCCTTGGCCACCAACACGACGCCGTTGTGCAGTTTGAAGTTCTTGTACACCTTGGTTGCCGCGGTGCGCTCGAAGGCGATGAACGTGTAGACGTGCCCTCCGAAGTCGCGCGCGAAGGCCGTCGAGCCGCCGACCAGGCGGCCGTTCAGCACCTGCCATGCGTCGGTCCACACCAGGCCCGTGGCCGGCCGGCTCTGTGGGAACTCCGGCCACAGGATGACACGGAACTCCCCGGGCGTGAGACAGAGCTTGAGCATCGAGTCCGGTGCGTCGGTGTGGAGCGCGCCGCAGATCGCGCGACCCAGGGCTTCCAGCGAGCGCGCGCCACCCGTGAATGACGTCGAGACGAGGGCGGCACTCGGCCGCCGGCCGAGCTGGTCGGCGAGCGAATCCGGGTCGTGCAGCGGCTGATAACCCGGCGAGTCCTGGACGGAGATCAGGCGCTTGGGCGGCGGGGCCGGCTGGCTTGCCACGGTCGTGCTCGCCGCGTGGCTGACACCGGCGAGTATGCCCACCCACAGCGCGAGGATGCCGACTCTCCCCATGCGGTCCGTACGCATCACTGACCCAACGACAGCGAGACGCTGTAGCTGTGCCCGGTTCGGTAGCTGCGGGATTCGACCGGGCCCTCGAGCTCGCGGACCACGGAGTCGAGCAGGTTGCCGGCGGCGAGCTTCAGGCGCACGCCCTTGAAAGGCGTCAGGCTCGCGGCGATATCAAGCGTCGTGAGGGCGTCGAACTCCCGGTTGCTGCGCTTCTGCTCGAAACCGACGCCATCGGTGACCTTGAGCTCCTTGAGCCGCCGCCCGACCGAGGACGTGAGCAGGGTGATCTCGCTGCGGCCCGAGGGGGAGGCCCACGTGACACCGACATTCAGCATGTAGGGCGCCTGGCCGACCAGCGAGTGCTGCCTGTTGCCGAGGTCGGTGGTCTGGACCAGGTCGATTTCCGAACGCACGAGCGACAGATTGGAGTTGAGCGCGAACGGCTTCAGCACCGGGTGCAGGTGGGAGAGGTTCGCGCGGGCTTCCAGTTCGACACCGAGGTTGTGTCCACCGTCCGAGTTGGTCGGCTTCGTGATGTCGCCCGGGAAGTTCGCCAATTCGATGGGATCGCTGAAGGCCTTGTAGAAGAAGCCGGCCGCGAACACCTCGCCGACGTTCGGGAAGACCTCGAACCGCAGGTCGTAGTTGGTGATCAACGAGCGGCGCAGCGACGGGTTGCCGACCGTGGTGCTGCCGTTGGGCTGCTCCTGGAACTGCTGCGGCGACAGGTCGTCCATGTCGGGTCGGTTGAGCGTCCGGCTCGCGGCGCCACGGATGTTGAACTTCTCGTTCCAGGCGAACGTCAGGTTGAGCCCGGTGAGGTAGTCGGTGGACTGGTAGAAGCCTTCGCGCACGACGCGGCTCGCATTCACCAGGCCGCGCGAGAGGATCTCCTGGCTGCCGAACTCACGCCGCAGCCCGACGCTGCCGCGCAGGCGCTTGCCGAGCGGCAGGTCGGCCGTCAGGAACGTGGCCTCGATCAACTGGCCGGCGAAGTAGTTGTCGTTGTCGAGCCCGAGGAAGGCCTCGACACTGTTGGGATTCGCAGGGGTGTCGTGGAACAGCGACTCGCCCGGCGCATCGACGAAGCCGGCGGGTTGGAACCGGAACATGCGGTAGCGGTTGTCACGGCGCCGCGACTGACGATCGAACCCCGCGACGAAGCGGCCACTGCCGAGGCGCTGCGAGCGATAGGGCAGCGTGAGTTTGGCAGTCGTGCCCCAGCCGTTCTCCCGGAGGTCGCCGTACTCCCGGATGCCCGGGGACAGCACGTACACGGGGTCCGGGTTCTCGAGGTTCGCGCGATAGCGCATCTCGCGCTTGTCCGGAGACTGCCGGCGCGCGTCGTTACGCGAGAACGTCCAGTCGAGGGTCGAGTGCGCCAAAGACTGGAAGTCGTGCTTGCCCTCGAGCGCGACCGAACGCAGCGTGCGCTGGATGTACGACAGCTTGTGGACCCGCCACGCCACCTGATCGGGCTCCTTCGGGTCGTTGCCCTGATACGAGCGGACCTCGTCGTCGGCCTTGTTGAGGTAGATGCCGCGCAGCGAGACGACCTGACTGGGGGAGAGGCGCATGCTCAGCTTCGTGTTCGCACCGAGCTGCACGGACTCATTCGAGCGCTGTCCGCTGTAGGTGCTGGTCACGACGCTCGGGTCGGTGCCGTTCACGAAGCGCTCCACCTCGGCACGCTGGTCGAACGAGCGCGACAGGGTGATCGCCTGGATGACGCCGAGCGACTTGCCGAAAGGCTTGATCTCATCACCGTACGTGAGCGCATAGCTACCATTGGGGAGTGTCTTCATGGTCTTGGGCGACCAGACGTTGCTGAATGTCGAGGCGGAATAGCGCTGGTCGGCCGGGATCGACACGGCGCCGGCGGGCAGGTCACGCGAGCTGGCGCCGAAGCCGAAGGCGTCGCGATGGCTCGAGGCGTAGCTCAGGCGGTTCTTGAACGTCGTGCCGTCGGTCATGCTCTGCGACACCGACAAGCTCCAGGCCCGCTTGCCGGGGAAGTCCTTCAAGTGCAGCTGCACGTCGCCGCCCGAGAACTCGCCCGAGCGGTCGGCCGACCAGGTCTTCTGCACGACGATGTTGTCGATGAGCGCGGACGGAAACAGGTCCATCGGCACGACGCGTTTGCCCTGCTCGGGGCTCGCGACACGCACGCCGTCGACTTCGGTGGAGTTGTAGCGCTCGCCCATGCCGCGGACGAACACGTACTTGCCCTCGGACACCGACAGGCCGGTGACGCGGCGCAGCACGTCGGAGGCGTTCTTGTCCGGAGCGCGGCGGATCTGCTCGGCGCTCACCGCGTCGCCGACGGTGGAAGCCTTCTTGCGCGTGGCGAGCACCGAGGCCTCGGTGTTCTGCTTCGCGGTGGCCTCGACGACGATCTCCTTCTGTTGGATCGCCTCGGGCTCGAGGGTGGTGCTGAACGGGACGAGCTGTCCTTCCGGCAGGTCCAGGTTCTCGACGCGCCTTCGCGAGTACGACAGCGCACGGATCTGCAGCGTGTAGCGGCCTGCCGCGGCCTTGAGGAGGAACGTGCCATCCGCGTTCGAGAGACCGCCGACCTTGCGCATCGTCGTGTCCGCCGGGATCAGCAGGATGTCGGCGAAACCGATCGGCTCGCCACTGTCCGTGGCCACGAGCTTGCCCTGGAGCGTGGCGAGGGCCGCGGCGCTGGTGGGCATGATGGCCTGCAGCGCGAACACGGCGAACACCGCGAGGGCAAGGTTCCACGCCGTCGGGCGCGGGAGCGAGAACGAGTGCTGGGAACGGCCCATCCGATCAGCCTCCAGAGGCGGGGAATCACGGTTCCCCGGGGGTACGGATCGCGGGCCCGGACAACCGGAAGGCAGCGGAGCCCGAAGGGCCCCGCTGCCGTACCGATGATCAGGACGCGATGTGTCGAGTTGCGGTGCGTGAGGTCGTTGTGCGCCTGATGCTTACGCGACGGATGGCAGGCCGCCGCTCAACTCAGTCGACGCGGACGATCTTGCCGGTGCCCTGGTGACCGTTCGAGAACACCTTGTAGAAGTAGACACCGCTCGGCACCTTGTTCGCCGAGTTCCACGTGATCGAGTGCTGGCCCGCGGACATCTCGCCGTTCGCCAGGGTCTCGACCAGACGGCCGTTCGCCGCGAACACCTCGACCGTCACCTTGCCAGCCTGCGGCAGCGCGAAGTCGAAGCGGACGTTGTTGCGGAACGGGTTCGGCGCGCTGTTCGAGATGAGCACCTTGCCGTGACCGACATTGACGCCCGTGGTCGCAGCGCTGCAGAACAGGGCCGGGCCGGTCGGGATCGCCGCGCAATGCGCGGTCCACGTGGCATCGGTGTCGATCTGGAACGCCGAGGCCTTGTAGTTCGTGACGATCGAATTGATGACGACACCCGCCGTGGCGCGGCGCAGATTGACGCCGGCCGGGGAGCCGGGGAAGCCCGTGCCCGCACGCTTGTCACCCACCATCGTGAAGTTCGAGATGGTGGGGTTCGAGCGGCCCGCACACACGAGCTGCGTGAACGGCGAGATGTCGTTGTTGTCCGCTTCGATCGCCTTGTCGCCGTTCTGGGTGCCCGACGGGGCGAACAGCGGCGTGCAGCGGATGACCGCGAACTGCGCCTTGCCGCGGTAGCCCTGCTGCCAGTCGAACCCATCGTCACGACCGTCGCTGCAGACCAAGTGCTTGACCTGCGTCGTGCCGCCGAAGCACTCGAAGCCGTCATCGGCGCCGCGGTGTGCCTGCACGAACTCGAATGTCGTGCCATCACCGATGGCGTTGTTCGTGAAGGAGTTGAGCTCGTTGTTCGGAGTGATCTCACGGCCGGAGTACTCGACACGGACGTACTTCACGATGCCCGAGTTGTCGTGGTCATCGTCGCCGCCGTAGAAGCCGACCGCACCGCCCTCGGCCGCCGCCGAGTCACCGGCGCAACTGTTGGCGTTGTTGACGCGCGCGCGGCCATTGATCACCAGGCCGCCGCCGGCACCGACGTTCTGCGTGCCCGGAGCCTCGTCCGACGTGATGATGATGACCGAATCCCGGCTGCCGATCGCGAAGATCTTGGAGCCGCGGTCGATGCGGATCGTGCCGATGGTCGCCTTCTCCTCGAAGACCACCGTGCCGGCCGCGATCGTGAGGCTCGCGCCGCCCGTGACGCGGAACTGACCACGCACGAGGTGGTTGCTGTCGGCGCCCCAGAACTGGTCCTCGAGCGCGATGACGTTGTCGTGGATCGCCAGCGGACGCGGGTCCGGCATGCCCGCCAGGTGCAGGTCCTGACGGCCCGCGCCGGTCGAATCCCAGTACGTCCAGCCCTGGGTCCAGTCGCTGTCCGGACCGACGGCACCGACGTAGCAGACCTGCTCGAAGAAGCCGTCCGTCGGCACCGTGAGCGCGTAGGTGTAGGCCGGGCTCTCGAACTTCGGCTGGAAGTTCGGGATCACGTTCTCGACGTAGATCGCGCTCGAGAGGAGCGGGTCGCCATACTGGTTGTTCGTGAACGACACCGTGCCGAGCTGCGCGGCGTTGTAGCCGGGCGGGCAGTTGACCACGGCGACGGTGGGCGCCCCGACGAACTGGCCGGCGAGTGTGCCCGAGGCGTTGTTGTTGAAGAGCAGGTTGCCATCGACCACCAGCTGGGCGGCAGCGTTGCTCGCGGACAGGGCGGCGAAGCCCAGGGCGATCAGGACGCGGCTCAGCGTGTTGGCCCGTGCAGTCGCGAAAGGACGCATGGTGTCTCCCTCACAGAGGATGCGCTGTTCATCGTGGACGAGCGTAGGCACCGGGGGATCCGCCACTGCGGGGCTAGCCAAGCCCCGACGGGGTCGGTCGGCGCGGACATCAGCGCGGAAGTGCGTGCGCCCGGGTTTCGGGCCCAGTCGCACGGAGTCAGCGAGCGAGCGGGCGTTACCGGGATCCCTGCCGTCACTTCCACGACCGCGGTCAAGGTAGTGCGGGGTGTGGGCTCGGCCGGTGACCGCATCGTGAACGTCCGGCCAATGTGTGTTACCAGAGGGTTGCGGACGTTGACGGAAGTTCGTTGCGTCGTGGCGCGATGAGGTAGTCTGCGCGCGGACTCACGATCGCGGGGTGGACGGTGGGCGGATGCGGACCGGAGGGACGGTGCCGATGACGAACTGGCGGCAAGCGGTGCTCCTGCTCGGTATGGCCCTCGCCGTGACGGCATGGCCGACCCATGCGCTCGCGTCACCGGCCGACCGCCCCACGGCGAGCGCGCCCACGTGAAGCGGTTGACCCGGTGAGGGTGCACCGCTCCGGGGGAGCGGCCTCAACACACGCTGGGTGGGGTCGCAGCGCTGGGTCGACACCAACCTGCCGCGGCCGCGCTGGCGCAGCACGCTCAACTGCCGCGTGGTGCCGAGATTACTGTTGGGGGTGGAGTGGAACCCGGCGGCCGACGAGGTGGGCCCGTTGCTGACCGGCTTCCTGCTCACCGAAGGGGAGCGCCGTCCCGCCGTGTTCGTGGGCACGAGTTCGGATCGCATCGGTTCCCCAGCCGGTACGCAGTCGTACTACCTCACCGTGGCCAAGTACCTCCCGGCGTTGCACGTGTCACCGTACGTGAGCCTGAACTATTCCGAATGGGATGAGCGCGCGAACCTGCCCTTCGGTGCCAACCTCGAACTCGGCCGGGGCTTCTCGGTGCAGCCGATGTACGATGGGCATCGCACGCACCTGCTGGGGACGTGGGCGAACGAACGCCTCTCGGCGACGTTCGTATGGGCGTGGCTCGAACGAGCCGGAGCGGCATTCTCGGTGGGGTTCTGACGACGGGGGGAGCATGCGGGATCGGATGACGCTGAGCCGTGGGTGGTGGGCTTGCGCCGGGATGTGGCTCGTCCTGTCACTGGCGGGTAGCGCCGTCGCACGTGACGCGCAGGGCACGGACGCTCACCGCGCTGGGGCGGAGGCCCCGCAGGGTGTGTGCCTGGTGTGCCAGGTGAAGCATGGTGAAGCCGAGGCCGAGCCGGTGAAGGCCACGCGCACGCACGAGGGCGCGGACTACGGGTTCTGTTCGGAGGCCTGCGCCAAGGAGTTCGCCGCGGATCCGCTGGCGTACCTGCCGCCGGTGTTCCCGCGCGCGGCCACGCCGTTCGCGCTCACCGGCCTCACGGGCGAGGGGTATTCGCTCGAGGCGCTCAAGGGCCGCGTCGTGCTGCTCGATTTCTGGGCCACGTGGTGTGCGCCGTGCCGGAAGTCGATGCTGGAGCTGCAGTCGTTGCACGCACAGTACGCGGCACGCGGGCTCACGGTGCTGGGCGTGTCGATCGACGAGAAAGCCGACGCCAAGGTGCGGAAGTTGGTGAAGGAGCGTGGTTACACGTACCCGATCGCGATCGATCGGCGCGAAAACCCGGTGTGGCAGGCCTACCGCGTGAAGACGATCCCCGCGGCCTACCTCATCGACCGCGACGGGCGGGTGGTGGCGCAGTGGACCGGCGCGGCACCCGCCGCGGACGAGTTGCGGGCCAAGCTCGGCGAGTTGTTGGGCGCGGAGTAAGCCGGTCGCTCAGCGCGGGGCCGGTTTGCGCGCGGCGATCACGGGCACCATCCACACCGCGTAGCGGCGCGGGTCGCGCAGGTCGGCGATCATCTGGTCGAAATGCGCACGGGCCTCGCTCGGCGAGAACCGTGTGACCTCGGAGATGGGCTCGGCGTAGCCGTCGCGCCAGGCGATGAAGATCTCGGCGAACGTCTCGCGCGGCACACGCAGCGTGTCGACGATGACGTACTCGATGCTGATGTCCGCCAGCTCGAGCTCGAGCAGCGCGGTGTACACATTGCGGCCCACGAACAGGTCCACGCCGGTGGCGGCGCCGAACGCACGCGGAGTCTCGTGCCAGAACACGCTCGGGTCGAGACGGCCGTCCTGGAAGTGGATCATGTCGTAGTCCTCGGGGATCAGGTGCAGCCAGCCCCCGGGCTTGGTGACGCGCGCCAGTTCGGCCACGACCTCGGCCGCCTTGGGCACCGAGTGCAACACGTGACGGTTCAACACCAGGTCGTAGGTGTCACGGGCGGCCGGCAGCGCGAAGATGCTCTGGTTCGCGAATGTCACGCGATCGCCGAACGCCGCGCAGCGTGCGCGGGCCAGTTCCAGGCTCGTGTCGAGCACGTCGACTCCCAGGATACGCGCCTGCGGGTACATCTCGGCCAACCGCACCGTGCACTCGCCGGTGCCACAGCCCGCGTCCAGGATACGGATCTCGCCCGCGAGCGCATAGCGCGCGAACAACTTCGACTCCTGTGGCCAGATGGCCCGGGTCTGCGCGGACAGCGTGCGCACCATGGATTCGTCGGCCATCTGCTTCATGTGCGGGTTCAGGTCGGTCACGGGCTCGAGCCTCGGGCGGTGGGTCGTGGTTCGCGGGCGTCGCAGTGTAGCCGAAGCGGCCGACCGGGTGGCCAGACGTCCACTCGACGCCGTCGCCAAGGCGTGCGAACGTGCAGCTCATGATCGCCCGTGACCGTCCCTTCCGGCCTGCGCTCCGACTGGCGCTGGCGTGCTCGCTCGGCGCACTCGTCTTCTTTCCGGGCGCCGTCCACGCGACCCGCCGCGTGGTGGTCGTGAGCTTCGACGGCCTGCGCCCCGATGTCGCGCTGCGTGCCGACATGCCGGCGCTACGCGCGCTCATGGCGCGCGGCAGCTTCACCATGTACGCGATCACGACCGACGTCGCGATCACGTTGCCGTCGCATACCTCCATGCTCACGGGGGTGCCGCCCGAGCAGCATCGCATCACCTACAACAGCGACCCGCGCCCGGGACAGCCGAGATGGCCCGCGTGGCCCACGCTGCTCGACATCGCACACCGGGCCGGTTTGCGCACGGCGCTGTGCGCCGGCAAGAGCAAGTTCTCGGTGCTCGCCGACTCGAGCTCGCTCGACCTGCGCCTGGTGCCGGGCAAGGGCCGCAACACGCCGGATTCGATCGTGGCCGACACGGCCGCGGCGTGGATGCGCACCCGGCGGCCCGACGTGCTGTTCGTGCACCTGCCGGGGCTTGACGGCGCCGGCCACGCCAGTGGCTGGGGCTCGGCCACGCAGGTGCGCGCCGCAGCCACGGTGGACCGCGCGTTCGCGCGCATCACGGCGGCACTCGCGAGCGCGCCGAGTGACGACTCCACCTTGATCATCGTGAGCGCTGATCACGGCGGGGAGGGCAAGTCCCACGGCGGCACCGGCGCGAGCAGCCGCTTCATCCCGTGGATCGTGGCCGGGCCCGGCGTGCGCCAGAACTACGACCTCACGCAGCTCACGCGGCTCCAGGTGCACACGGAAGACACGTTCGCGACCGCACTTGCGTGGCTCGGGCTCACGCCGGAGAAGCCGGTGCGCGGGCGCGCGGTGAGCGAGGTGTTCGAGAAGTAACCGCCGCCGCGGGGCAGGCCGCCCGCGCTGCGGCGCCTGTGCCGTCCGCGCCGGAGCAGGTCGTCTCGCCCCCCCGCGCCCCGCCGGGGCCCGTCAGGCTGCACCAGCGCAGGTCCCCGGCCGCCGGGACACGATGTTCACCAGTGCAGCACGTCGTGGAGCACGCACCAGCGCCGGCCGCGCGCCGGCCTCACGCCGTTGCCGTAGACCCAGTACTGCAGCTTGCCTTCCAGCAGCGTGCTGGCCTTCTCCTGCTCGACCCAGGCGTTCACGTATTCCATGAAGCCGGGCTCGTCGTGCGGCAATGTGAACGCGAACGGGATGCCGCCGATGTCGGGCTGCGAGAGGACGGCGGTGTAGTCCGGGTGCAGCAGGCTGTACGCCGTGCCGCGCTCGAAGCTGGTCCACATGGCGTCGATGCTGTCGGCCGGTAAGGCCAGGTACGCCTCGATGTTCGCTACCGGCACCACGCGCGCGCCGGGCACCAGCGTGTGCAGCCGCTCCTGCCACTCCGGCACCCGCAGCACGGCGATGCGCAGCCCTCGTTGTGCGCGCATGCGGCCGATGCTCGCGAAACGGTCGCGGTCATGGTCGCGTACGAGGAACGACCAGCGCTCGGTGACCAACGGCCGGGAATACAGGATGCCGAGCGCCTGGTCGGGCTCGATGCGGCCCGCGGCGATGTCGATCCTTCCGCTCGCGAGCGCCACCACAAGTTCGTCGCGCGCCACCTGCACGTACTCCAGCTTCACGCCCAGTTCGAGCGCCAGCGCATGCGCCATGTCGAGTGAGAACCCGAGCGGCTCGCCGCGCGAGTTCACGAACGACCACGGCATCTGGTCGCTCGACCAGCCGAATCGCAGCACGCCGCGCTGCTGGATCTCGTCGAGCCGAAGGCCCGGCGCCGGTCGTTGGGCCCGAGCGCCCGGCGGCGTCACGGTGGTCCGGGCGAGCCGGCCCCAGGGACCCGTGAGCTGCAGCCGATCGAGCGCCGCGCTCGCCTGCTCGGGCCCCGGCAGCGTGGCCTGCAGCAGGACGCGCGTCCCCACGAGGAACGCCCCGGTCACGAGCGCACTCACGAGCACGTAGCGCACGAGCCTCGGGCGGTCGACGCGCAGCCGGCCGCTCATGAGGAACGCGCCCAGCAGTGCCAGCGCCAGCGTGTGCATGGCGCTCGCCGCGCTGCCGAAGCGGCTGTTGAGCACGCTCGAGATGGTGAACAGGTGGAACAGGTCGGCCGGCAGCCGGACCAGGTCGAGCAGGAACGGTACGGCGGCGTTCAGGCTGCCGAAGAAACTGAGTACGCCGGCCCCCATGAGGGCGGGGTAGACGTGCGCGGCCAGCGGCGCGCCCGCGAACCAGCCGGCGAACGGCAGGAAGATGAGGCTCAGTAGTTTGGCGCTGTGCGGGAACGTGAACGACGCGGGCACGAGCACGTTCATGGACTCGTCGGCGTCGCCGTGCTCGAGACCGGCTTCGGTGAGCAGCGCCTTGCCGCGTTCGATGAGCGTGGGCAGCACCATGAACAAGTTGGCGGTCACGAACGCCGTGACCAGTGGGTCCCACGCCGCACTCAGCAACCGGCGCGTGCGGATGCCCGTGAGCGCCGAGACGAGCCCGGGGATCAGCCACAGCGTGAGCAGCAGCGACATGCCCGCGTACACGAGCAGGAACGCCTGCAGGCGGCCGAACTCGTCGAGACGCAACGTGCCGGCGGCGTGTCCGCTGATCGCGAACAAACCGAGCGGCGTGAGCTGCACGACCATCACGCCGGCGCGACCCAGCGCCTGGTCCGCCAGTGCGAGCGGGCCGAGAAGTCGGTCCTTGCCGGGCACTGCGATCAACGCGACGCCGAGCAGTACCGAGAACAGCACAACCGCCGGCACCATGTTGTCGGCCAGCGACCGGAACGGGTTGCTGGGAATATAGAGCGCGAGCCAGTCGATGGGCCGTTCGGTCACGGGCTGGAGCGTCGAGAAGAACGAGCCGCCTTTGGCTGCCGGCAGCGCGAGCGGGCTCACGACGACCAGCGCGAGCGCCAGGAACCACAACAGCAGCAGTGCCACGCCGCCGTAGCGCGCCAGCCGGCGGGCCTGTTCGGGTGTGCCGCGCGCGATGCCGCCGATGATCGACACCACGATGTAGGGCAGCACCGTGACCTGCAGAAGTTGCAGGAACGCATCGGCCGGCCACTGGAGGAAGGCGACGTGCTCGCCGAAGAACAGCCCCACGCCGAGGCCGGCGGCGAGGGCGAGGAGCACTTGTCGGGTCATGTTCATGGGCGTGGTCGCATGCTAGGAGGCAGCAGTATCGCCGCCAACGAGTTCACGATGGCGGCGGCCCAGTGCGACGACAATCGCGACCCAGACCGCCGCGAGTGCGACATTGATCCAGCCCAGATTCGCGCCCACCGCGGCGTACTGGGTGGCCAAGAACACCAGCCCGGCGGCGAGCACGTCCCCCAAGCGGACGAGGATCGTGTCGAGCACGGCCTTCACCTTGTACTTGGCTTCGCGCGACGTGGGCAGGAACAGCGCCTGACTCGCGGTCTTCTGCAACGAGTAGTCGGTGGCGTTCTCGGCGATCTTGAGCAGGCGGAACGCCGCCAGCGCGGGGAACACCGACACGAGGCCGTAGCCGCCCATGGCGACCAGCGGCAGCACGAACAACGCCGCGCGCACGCCGAACCACTGGAACACACGCGAGACCACGAACATCTGGATCAGCACGGTGAGGATGCTGGTCCACTTCTGGTAGCCGGCGTAGAACAACCCGATGAACTGGGCCTTGAAGTCGTGCGCGGCCATGCCATTCGTCTGGCCCGCGTCGACGAGCGCCCCGGCGGCGTTCTCGGCGGCCTGGCGCAGCAGGAACTCGCCGTTCGAGTTGACGAAATTGGCCACGATCACCAGCAACCCGATGAGCACGAAGTAGCGGTCGCTGAACACCAGCGCCCACGCCCCGCCCTTCGCGAGCGGCGCCCCGCCAGCGGCTGCACGGGTGGTGGCCCCGGCAGCGAGGCGTTCCTGCGTGTCGCGACGTTGGGTGGCGTGGAACAGGAACAGGCACACCGCCAGCAGCGCGGCGGCCACCAGGAAGAGCGTGTTCAAGCCCAGCGGCTTCATGAGCCACTCGGTGAGCGCGCTGCCCAGGACGGCGCCGATGTTGGCGCCGAAGCCCACGATCACCAGCAGCCGCTTGCCCTGCTCGGGCGTGTAGAGGTCGTTCGCGAACGACCAGAACTGCGCCACGACGGCCATGTTGAACACACCCAGCCAGATGAAGAACGGCACGCCGATGTTGGGCACCTTGAGGAGCACCAGCACGTAGAACACGAGCAGGTTGACGATGAAGAACAATGTCACGCGCGTCACGAGCTGCAGTCGCGGCACGCGGCTCGCGAGTCCGGTATAGAACGGCACCAGGAACATGAACAGCACTGCCTGACCGGCCGAGCTGTAACTGCGGATCGCAGCCGAGTCGAGCAGCGCTTCGCGTAGCGGCTTCAGGATGTAATAGCAGGTGAGCAGCAGGAAGATGTTGGCCATGAGCAGCAGCG
>JBEBGT010000363.1:0-4196 GCA_040081365.1 Candidatus Eiseniibacteriota bacterium
GCGCGGCTGGCGCGCCGCGCCGCTCACGGGGAGGAATCCGCATGACGCGCGTCGAACCGCGGATCGAGACCGGCATACTATCCGCCTACCGCGCGCTACTCGGGGAGGAATCGGTGCGTGAGCTGACCGCGCTCGCCCACGGGTTGCGCGGCAGGCGCATGGTGATGGTGAACTCGACCGCCACCGGTGGCGGCGTCGCCGAGATCCTGCACCGGCTGGTCCCCATGCTCACCGAGCTCGGCGTGCCGACCTCATGGGAGGTACTGCCAGCCGAGGCGCGCTTCCACGACATCACCAAGCGGCTGCACAATGCGCTGCACGGTCATGGTGCGCCACTCACGGACGCGGATCATGAGCACTACTTCGCCTTTACTCGCCAGGCCGCCGAACGCCTGACGCTCGATGGCGACATCATCATGATCCACGACCCACAGCCGGCCGGGCTCGCGGCGTACCGCCGGAAGCCACATCAGACCTGGATCTGGCGATGCCACATCGATCTCGCCGACGCCCAACCGGACGCCCTCGACTTCATCATGACTCGGGTCGCGCATCACGACGCCGCGGTGTACTCCCATGCCACGTTCGTGCCGCGCATGACTCCCGGGTTCCTGACGCCACCGTCCATCGACCCATTCTCGCCCAAGAACGTCGAGCTGGACGACGACCGCATGCACGAACTACTGGCACCCTACGGACTGCCGGGCGACGTGCCGTGGGTCACCCAGGTGTCACGCTTCGACCGCATCAAGGATCCGCTCGGTGTGATCGAGGCGTTCCGCCTCGCGCGCAAGCGCGAGGATGCCCACCTGGTGCTCGCGGGGGGCAGCGCCGATGACGACCCCGAGGGCGCCGCGGTGCTGGCCGAGGTCCGTGAGCGCGCGGGGGGCATGAGCGACGTCAGCGTGCTGGCGCTCCCGAGCGACGCCCACCAGGTGATCAACGCCTTGCAGCGCCGCTCGACCGTGATCGTGCAGAAGTCCCTGCGTGAGGGCTTCGCGCTCACGGTGTCCGAAGCGCTCTGGAAGCAGCGCGCCGTGGTTGCGAGTGCGGTGGGCGGCATCCCGCTGCAGGTCGTGCACGAGCGCACCGGGCTCCTGGTGCGATCGGTGGAGGGCTGCGCACTTCAGCTCGTGCGAGCACTGCGCGACCGTGCACTGCGGCGGCGCCTCGGACGTGCGGGGCACGATCATGTGCGCATGAACTTCCTGCACACGCGCGAGTTGCGAGATTACCTGGCGCTGGCGCTCCACCTCGTCCGCCAACTCGCCCGGGCGGGCCAGGCGCACGGCTGAGTCTGGGCGGAATGCTGGGTCCGATGCGCCAACCCGTTGCGGCCGCTTGCACTACCACCCATCACCCGGGCCCGATCGCAGGCTGCACAGGGATTTCACTTGTGCTCACGCTCCGAGATGCCGATACTGCGTTTGTCTTCGGTTGACCATGGATGTGTTGCACAGCGTTCAGAACCCGCCAGAGACCTCTCGGGCGGTTTTTTTGTGCGCTGCGAGCACGGTCGACAGAAGACCTCGGTCACAGTGACCGGACGCAGCCGCAGCGTGATCCAGCGGTAACAAGCGGGTCCTCGGACCCGGTTTCAAGGAGCTTCAAGTGGCTAGTGGCACCGTGAAGTGGTTCAACGAGGCGAAGGGTTTCGGCTTCATCTCCCAGCCGGGCGGCGAGGACGTGTTCGTGCACTTCTCCGCCATCCAGGGCGACGGCTTCAAGACGCTTGCTGAGGGTGAAGGCGTTGAGTTCGACGTGACCCGTGGGCCGAAGGGCCTGCAGGCCGCGAACGTCCGCAAGGCCTGATCCGCCCGAGGTACCACCTCACGCCGAGAGAAGGCGGCGTCCGAAAGGACGCCGCCTTCGGCGTATCGTGGGGTGGCTCCGGGGCCGCTCAAGATCCGAGCACGCGGTCGCGAAAGCGACGGCTCAGCTTGAGGATGGTGCCGTCGAGCAGTACCAGGTCGTAGTCGCCGTGCGTGGCGGGGACCACCTCGCGCACCTGGTCCAGACGCACGAGCGTGCCGCGGTGGATGCGCGCGAAGCGCACCGGGTCGAGGCCGGCCTCGAGTTCGGTGAGAGTGGAGCGCACCAGATGCGTCGCGCCGTCGGACGTGTGCAGTTCGGCGTAGTTGCCGGCGGCCGCGATCCAGTGCACGTCCGCGGCCGGCACCAGCACGTAGCGATCGCGCGTGCGCACCGCGAAGCGCTCGATGCGGCGCTCGCCGTCGGGGCCGCCGCTCCCACGCACGCGGTCGAGCAATGCCGACAACCGCCCCGGGCCCTCGCGCGCGTCGCCACGCGCCAGCTCGCCGCGCGCGCGGACCAGCGCGGCACGGAAGCGCTCTTCACGCACGGGCTTCAGCAGGAAGTCGAGCGCCGAGACCTCGAATGCCCGCAGGGCGTGGCGCTCGTGCGCGGTCACGAACACGACCTCGGGCAGGTGCTGTGAGGCCACGGCCTCGAGCACCGCGAAGCCATCGGCCTCGGGCATCTGCACGTCGAGGAACACGAGGTCGGGTTGCTCGCGCAGGATGAGCGCCACGGCCTCGGCCGGCGTGCCGGCCTCGCCGATGATGCTCACGTCAGACTCGCACGCGAGCCAGAGCCGCAGCCCTTCGCGCGCCATGGGTTCGTCGTCCACCAGCACCACGCGCATCATGCGGTCGCGGCCTCGCCGGTGCGCCACGGCAGCGTGATGCGCACGATGCCGCCGCCCTCGGGGGCATCGAGGCATTCGAGCGTGGCGGCCGCACCGTGCAGCAGCGCGAGTCGTTCGCGCGTGTTCGCCAATCCCAACCCGCCGCGGGTCGCGGGCTCCCCGGCACCGGCCGCGAATCCGGGGCCGTCATCGCGCACTTCCAACACGAGCGTGTCGCCCTGCCGCGAGGCCGACACCCGCACGCGGCCGCCGCGGGGCGTGGCCAGACCGTGCTCGATGGCGTTCTCGACCAGCGGCTGCACCAGCAGCGCGGGCACGCGCGCCGTTCGCGCCGCGGGTTCCACGTCGAACTCGGCTTGCAGCCGCTCCGGGAACCGGATGCGCTGCAGGCTCAGGTAGCGCTCCACCAGGTCCAGTTCCTCGCCGAGCGCGATCTCGTGCCGCCCGGGCTCGTCGAACGTGGCACGCAGCAGCTCACCCAGGTCACCGATGGCGCGGTCGACCGCCGCCCCGTCACCACGGCGAGCCAGCACGGCCAGTGCGTTGAGTGTGTTGAACAGGAAGTGCGGCCGGATCTGGGCTTGCAGGCTCTCGAGCCGGGCCGCCGCCAGACCGCGCTCGAGCCGGGCTGCCGCCAGCGTGCGCTCGGCCGCTTCGCGCCGCGCCTCGAGCAGCATGACCACCATGACGATGGCCGCGTACACGCTCATCTCCATGCCGATGTAGAACACATAGGCATGCATGAACCGCGGCCCCTTGGGGAAGCCGTTCGCGAGCGCGAACACATGATGGAACAGGTTGATGAGCGCCAGGTGCAGGGCCACGAAGCCGGCTGCACCCAGCAAGTGCGCGCCGAGCGTGCGTACGAGCTTCCCGCTGCGCACCGGGAAGCGCCACGCCATCCACGCGCACCATGGCGAGATCACCACCACGCTCAGCCACAGCGGGATCACCCAGTGCACGAGGTCCTGCAGGCCCTCGGGGTGTCCTTCCACGACGCGCGTGAGCGCACTGCGGAACATCTCGAGCAGCGCGAGGAAGGCCGCCGCGATCATCGCGACGCGGATATTCCGCCGGGGTTCCATCATGGGCGTGAATCCTAACATCGCCGCGCCCGGGGTCCCTCCCGCGAACGTCCCGCTCGTCCCCATGCGAGTCCCGCTCATCCCAGACCCGTGGGCCGCGGCCGCCCGGGGCCGCAGATTGCAGCGTGGCGGCCCGCCGCGGCACTCGCGGCATGGCGCCAAGGCCCCTCACCCCGAAGGTGCTCGTGATCACACTGCGCGGCGTCACCCGCACGTTCACCACTCCCGCCGGCCCGTTCAGCGCACTGCGCGGCATCGACCTCGAGGTGGCCGCCGGCGAGTACATGACCATCGTCGGCCGCTCGGGCAGCGGCAAGTCCACGCTGCTGCAGTTGCTGGGCGGTCTCGATCGGCCGAGCCAGGGCGAAGTCCGCATCGCGGGCCACGGCCTGCCCGAGCTCTCGCACGACCAACTCGCCCGCTGGCGCGGCCGGCACGTGGGC
>JBEBGT010000028.1:0-15693 GCA_040081365.1 Candidatus Eiseniibacteriota bacterium
GTGTACGACAGCGTGGCCGCGGGTGGCGGCGGCAGGTCGTCGATCGCCAGGTTCTGCGTCGCACTGGCGCCCACCAGCACGTCGCCGAACGACAGCTCGCTCACGGTGGCGAGCTTGGCGGGCAGCCGGAGGTTGGCGACCACCGGCAGGTGGTCCGAGCACTGCCGCAGCGCACTCGCCACCACCAGCGGCACGGCGAAGTTCACGCCGCCGCCGTCGATGGAGTCGTTGTAGTGCAGCCCATCGTTGCCGAACGCGCCGTAGCCGCCCGGCAGCGCGCCGCTCACGAGGTCCAATCCCAGGCCGTCGCTCAGCGAGTACGACCCCAGCAGCATGTCGAAGCGGTCGTCCATGCCACCGCTGCTGCCGATGCACACGCCGTTGCACGGCGACTGCGTGTGGAAAGGCGCATAGCTGGCGTTGTTCCACAGGCCCGGCATCGTGTACGGGTCCTTCAGTCGGCCGTCGTTGTCGGCCTGCGATTCGGTGAGCCGCGTGTAGCCGGTCTCGAACGAGCCGTAGAAGTTGGTGTCGCCCCCCATGAGCAGGTTCGTGCCGGCGGGCGCGGCGTTCAGCGTGTTGCGCAGGTTGGTGCATTCCAGCGTGCGCTGCGACGAGTCGGTGGGCGGCGAGGTGCCGCCCGCGCCATTGCCGGCCTTGAAGTGGATGGAGTAGATCCGGAACGACGCGGCGTTGGCGCGATAGCCGTTGGGACGGATGAGCGCCACCTCGACCTGGCGCGGCCCGCCGGTGGCGATGGACGTGAGATTGCTGTGCGTGACCTGCAACGAGTCGTAGTAGAGCGCGCTCTGGCTGCCAAGGATGAACGTGCCATTGCCGCCGATCCAGCGCTTGGCGGGCAGTGCGGCGCGCAGGAACGTCACGAACGAGTCGGCCGCGCCTGCGGTGAGCAGTTCCTGCACCACGATCACGTCGGGGTCGAGCGCGTTGAGGGCGATGATGGTGTTGGCGCGCCGCCCATGCGCGGCCACTTCGTCGTAGGCCAGCAGGTTCCAGGCGACGACGCGCAGCGCGTGGGCCGGCACGGCGAGCAGCGTGAGCGCGAGCATGGCGAGAAGTGCCAGCGGGGCGGGCCGGGTGCGGCGGCGGGGCGTGCGAGGTGGGGTGAGCATGCCCCGATTATCGCCCATCGGCGCGGGTTCGGGCGACCCCGGAGTGGGCGCGCGGGGCCATCCAGAAGTGCCACGGGGACCGAGGCGGTGGCCCCGGTCCCCGTGTGCTCGCTTGCGGGCAGGCTAACGGACGATCGCCAGGCGCACCGCGCGCGGCGCGCTGGCCGGCGCGGTCAGGCGGGCGAAATAGAGCCCGGCTCCGAGGGTGGCCCCGGACTCACCGCGGCCGTCCCAGCGCACGCTGTAGCGGCCCGGCTCGAGCGTGCTGTGTAACAGCCGCGCCACGCGGCGGCCCGAGGCGTCGAACACCTCGAGCTGCGTGTCGCCGCCCTGCGCCAGTTCGAAGCGCAGCACGGACTCCGTGCGCAGCGGGTTCGGCGCCGGCGCGCGCAGCAGTGTGGCCGTGGGACGCTGCGGGCCCACGCCCGTGGTGGGCGCACCCTCGAGCCGCGCGGCGAGCTGCACCGACAGTGGTGCCACCACCGTGGCGCCGGGCAGCGGTTCGTCGGCCACACCGAACGACAGCTCGGCCGTGTAGGTGGAATCCGCCGTGGCGCCGGCATCGTCGAACGTGACCTGGAACGTGGCGGCCACTCCGGACACCGTGTCGGGTGCCGCACCGGCCACCAGGAAGTGCCCGTCGCCACCGGTGATGGCGGCCGACTGCAGCACGAGCCGCGCCTGGAGCGCGTCGAACCCGGTGTTGTGCACGCGCACGAGTTGCGGCGTGAACGTGCCCGCCGTGTGCGTGCCGAAGTCCAGCGTGCTCGCCGCGAGCACCGCGATCGAGTCGAGCGACGGCACCGCATGGCGCAGCACCGTGGCGCTCACCGGCACGCTGCCGCTGCTCGCGTCCGACGACGCACTGGTGTAGGCGATCGAGCCCGAGCGCAGGCCCGGCGTAGACGTGTCCACGCCCAGCACGTCGGCGGCGTTCACGCCGGCCGCACGGGTCTGCGGCCCGCCCGGGGCCACGAAGCCCGGCGGGGCATTCCACTGGTAGTTGAGCGGCTCGGCCGGCGCCGCCGCGAAGTTGGCCACACCGCGCGACTGCGTGCCGGGCGCGCCCACGAGCACGCGGCCGAGCGCGATGGGCGCGGTCGAGAAGCTGGCCAGCACCGGCACGCGCAGGTCGACGCGCACGGGCAGATGATCGCTCACGCCGTGCAGTGCCGAGGCGTACGCCGCACCTTCGGGAATGGTGGGCGGGTCCTGCAGGCTGTTGTTGTGGTGCAGCCCGTCGTTGCCCACCGTGGCGTAGGTGCCGGCCACGAGCTCGAAGCCCAGGTCGTCCTTCCACGGATCGCTCGGCAGGATCAGGTCGAAGCGGTCGTCGAGCCCACCGGACGCCGCACCCGGCGCGCAGCCGGTGTCACCGGTCTTGCACGGCGACTGCGTCCAGAAGATCTGCATGCTGGTGTTGTCCTGCCACGCCACGTTCTGCAGGCCCAACGGATCGTAGAGCCGGCCGGTGTTGTTGACCTGCGTCTCGACCAGCTTCTGCATGCCGGGCTCGAGGCCGGTGTAGAAGTTGTAGTCGCCGCACACCAGCGCGTGCGTGCCGGGCGGCATGGCGTTCAGCGAATCGCGCAGGCCCGTGGCCTCGGCCAGCCTTTGCGCCTCGAAACCCTGCGAGGCCTTCAGGTGCAGGCCGTACACGCGGAACTCGCCCTGATTGGCCGGGTAGCCCACCAGCTTCAGCCGGTACACGTTCACGAAGCGCAGCAGATTGCCGGGGTTGGGATAGAACGCCCACTGGCCGAGCAGCTGCACCTTGGACGACTTGAAGTACAGCTCGGACGCCGTGTCGCCACCGTTCTGGAACGCCGAGGCGGACCACTGGCCGGGGTCCATGACGTTCAGGTTGGCCAGGAACTGATCGGCGCCGGTCTGCGACACCATCTCGCACGTGATCAGCACGTCGGCGTTCAAGGGCGCGAGCACGGTGCGGTAGAGCGGATTGCGCGTGGCGGCCGTGGTGCCGGGGTAGTTCAGCACGTTCCAGTTCACGAAGCGCAGCGCGTGCGCCGGCGTGGCGGCCAGCACGGTGAGCGCGAGTGCGCACGACAGGGCCGCGCGGCGACACGCGACCCGCGCCAGGAAAGGCTCGGGGGACATCGGGGGGCTCCTGCGGACGAAGACGAAGCGAAGGTGCGAGCCGGCAGGCTGGCCGCGCGCGGGCCGCCGCACGGGTTGCGCGGCGCGCCGGCGGGGCCGGTCGGGGGCTGGGAGCGGATGCTCGCCAGTGAGAAGTGTATCGCGGCAGCAAGGCGAATCGCCAACTCCGAATGCGCTGGAACGCAGCGATCGGCGCGGTCCGTAAGGCCCAGCGCGACAACGAATGCTCGCGGGCCCTCCACCGCGTATCCGAGGCGTTGGGTCAGTTGACCCGATGGGCGTCCGCGCGCGTGCACGGGACTCCCAACGGGGGGTCCTCGACGCGCGCATGGAATCGGTTCCATCGGTCGGAGCTCGCACGCGGCCGCGCGGCTCAAGCACGTTGTGCGGCTTACCGATAACCCGCGCGTGAACTTGCCCGTCGAACGCATCCGCCCCCCGGACATCGTCCCGCTCACGGACGTGCTCGCGGCGTTGTCGTTCGCGCTCGATCTCACCGAAGGCCAGCCCATGGGCCATTCGTTGCGGGCGAACCTGATCTCGCTCGAACTGTCCTCGAGGCTGGACCTGCCACTGCAGGTGCGCCGCGACCTGTATTACGCCGCGCTCCTGAAGGATGCCGGCTGTTCGAGCAACGCGGCCGCCGTGTTCGAGATGTTCGGCAGCAACGACATCGAGGCCAAGCGCGCGCGCATGACCACGGACTGGTCGAACGACGTGCGCGCGGCCCTGTATGCGTTCGAGCACGCCGCCCCCGGCGCATCGTGGTTCGAGCGCGCCAAGCGCGTGGCCACGCTCGCCAGGATGGGCCCGCGCTCGGCCGCACGGTTGGTGCAGGTGCGCTGCGATCGCGGCGCCGAGATCGTGCTGCAGCTGGGCTTCGGCCACGGTGCGGCGAATGGCGTGCGCGCCCTGGAAGAGCATTGGGACGGCCACGGCCATCCACAGGGCCTGAAGGGCGAGCAGATCCCGGTGGTCGCACGCGTGCTGGGATTGGCGCAGATCCTCGAGGTGTTCAACGCCGAGGGCGGGCCGTACGCCGCGCTGGCGTTGGTGCGGCGCCGCAGCGGCAAGTGGTTCGACCCCACGATCGTCGAGGCGTGTCGCGGCCTGGAGCCCATGCTGGCGCGCTGGGCGACGCTCAGCACCAGCGAGTTGCGCGACGAGGTCTCGGCCAATGAGCCCGGTCATGCGTCGCTGCTCGCGGGCACGGCCACGCTGCGTCGCGTCGCGCACGTGTTCGCCGGCATCGTGGACGCCAAGTCGCCGTTCACCGGCGCGCACTCGCAGCGCGTGGCCGAGCTGTCGGTGGCGGTGGCCACGCATCTCGGCTGGAGCCATGAGCGCGTCGAAGAGGCGCGCTCGGCCGCGCTGCTCCATGACCTGGGCAAGCTGTCGGTGCCGAACAGCATCCTCGACAAGCCGGGCGCACTCGAACCGGGCGAGTGGGAGGTGATGCGCATGCATGCGCTCTACACCGAGCGCATCCTGCAGCACGTCAAGGGATTCGAATGGCTGGCGTTCGCCAGCGCCGCCCATCACGAGCGCATGGATGGTACGGGCTACTGTCGCGGCCTGGACGGCGACATGTTGCCCGAGCTGTCGCGCGTGCTGGCGGTGGCCGACGTGTACGACGCGCTTTCGGCCGAACGCCCCTATCGAGGTGCGCTGTCGCCGCCCGAGGTGTTCTCGATCATGGACCGCGATGGCGCGCGCGGCTTCTGCCCCGAGTGCTATGACGCGTTGCAGTGCGTGACGCGCGGCAGCAGCCCGGCCGACGCGGACGCGCCCGAGGAGTACGGTGACAGCGGCGAGGCGAAGGCGGCCTGAGCTAGCCCGGACTATCCAAGAGCCCGCGGGCTGCGAAGGCCGGCTGCCCATGAATCGCTGCAGAACTGGCTTGGCCTGCTCCTCGTAGTGTGTCCAACACGACTGCGTCGCTGGCCAAGCCAGTTCTTTGCGCCTCACGGACATCCGACCTTCTCGCCTCACGGTTCATGAATAGCCCGGGCTAGTGCAGCAGCGCGGCCGCGAGTCCGTAGGACACAGCGGCCAGCACCAGCCACTGCCCGGCGCCCGCGGCGATCGGGGTCCAGCCCGCGCGGCCGAGATCCGCGAAGCTGGTCTGCAGCCCCACGCCCGCCATGCCCACGCACAGGAGCCACGTGTCCACGCGGATGGCCTCCTTCACGAACGCCTCGGGCAGCCAGCCGGTGCTGTTGAGCGCGGCGATCAGGACGAACATCACCAGGAACCACGGCACCAGACTTACCTTGGCGGACGCCGTGGTGACGACGCTGCCCGTGTCGGCCGCCCGCAGCGCCGCGCGCCGCACACGCCACGCCAGGAAGAACACCGTGGGCGCCAACAGCGTGATGCGCGTGAGTTTCACCACGGTGGCGACGCTGGTGGCTTCCTTGCTGAACGTAGCCCCAGCCGCCACCACCTGCGCCATCTCGTGCAGGCTGGCGCCGTCCCACACGCCGTACAGGAAGTCGCTCATGCCCCCCGCGCGGCCGATCCACGGGTAGATCACGATGCCGATGGTGCCCAAGAGCGTGATGATGCCCAGCGCCAGCGCGCTGTCGCGCCTCTCGGCCTGCACCACGCTGTCGGCCGCCACCACCGCGCTCGCGCCGCAGATGCCACCGCCCACGCTCAGGAGCGTGGCGAAGCGGTCCTCGAGCCCGAGCCGGCGGCCCACCCACCAGCCGAACCACAGCGCAACGCCCGTGCTCACCACCACCACGCCCACCGCCGGGCCGCCGATGCTGGCGATCTGGGCGAGCGACAGCCGGAAGCCGAGGCCCGCCACGGCCCAGCGCAGCACCGGACGCTGCGCTATGCGCACTCCGGGTCCGGCCCACACGGGCAGCGCCATGACGCTGCGCATGGCCATGCCCACGAGGATCACCAGCAGCAGAGCGGACAGGTGCAGCGTGTCCTTCACGAACGGCTGCTCGGACAGCATGAACGCCGCGGTGGCCAGCAGCACGGTCACGACCAGCCCGGGGAAGACCTCGGTGAGGCGCTTCACGCCGTGTAGCGCAGCTCTCGGTACTTCCGCAGCCAGCCGCCTTCGACCGGTTCGAAGATGTGGCAGTGATCCATGTCACCGCCATACACATGCAGCGTGATCGTGGGCTTGGAGTCGGCGTTCTCGAGCACGTGGTATTCGAACGGCGGGATCAGCGCGCCGGCCTCACCCACGCCCGCGTGGATCACGGTCTCCTGCTTGAACTGCACGATGTCGCGTTCCGGGTCGCCGCCCATGCAGGTGTAAGACGTGACCTTGATCTGGCCCGCGTACACGCACTCCACGCACCAGATGCCGGCATGGTCGTGCAGCGGCGTGCCCTGCCCGGTGTTCCACACCATGGCGATGGCCGTGTAGCGGCCCGCGGGATCGCGGTGCACGAGCCGGCGCGCGTAGCGCTCGGGATCCGGCACCAGGAACTCGGACGCCAGGAAGTCGGTGCCGGCGGCGAACATCTGTTCGAGCACCGTCTTCACGGCGCGCGCGCGACCGGCGTCGTCGGGCGGCGTCATGGCTTCATCGAGGCGGCGCACCAGATCGCGCACGCGGGCGTTGCTGGGGCTCGGGGCGACGGACATGACGGGACCTCCGTGAGTTGGGCGAACACTCCCAGTCTAACGGCCCGTACCGGTGCGCCGCCACTGTGAAGCGCGGATCACCCACGCCGCGGCGCGGCGGGCCGGGAGCGGCCGGAGATATGGCCGGGCTACCGTCGGGCTGCGGCCGGGCTACGGCAGGAAGAAGAACGCCAGCCCCAGCACCACATACACGGCCAGCAGCATGGCGCCCTCGAGCCAGTTGGACTCGCCGTCCTGTGCGACCAGGTTCACCACGCCCACCGCCGCCATGACCGCCAGGACCTCGAACGCACTGAAGCGCAGGTCCATGGGGCCATGCGGCATGAAGTACGACACGAACACCAGCACCGGGGCCACGAACAGCGCGATCTGCAGGCTGGAACCGATGGCGATGTTGAGCGCCAGGTCCATGTGGTTCTTCATCGCCACGATCACGGCGGTGGAATGCTCGGCGGCGTTGCCGACGATGGCCACCACGATCACGCCCACGAACACCTCGGTGAGCCCCAGCACGTGCGAGGCCTCTTCGACCGCGCCCACGAGCAGCTCGCTCATCCAGGCCACGCCGGCCGTGGCCACCAACAGGGTGAGCACGGCGCGCCCGATGTTCACCGGTTCGTGCTCGTGCTCTTCGGCGCCGCCGGTGTACAGGTGCTTGTGCGTCTTGAGCGTGAACACCAGCGACAGCACATAGGCCACGAACAGCACCACTGCGATCTCGAGCGACAGGCTGCGTTCGAGCGAGACTTCACGCGCGCGCGTGAGCGTGGCGCGCGCCACTTCGCCCTCGGCCACGAAGTGGAACACCGCGGGCACCAACAGCGCCAGAGCGCCCAGGCTCAAGAGCGTCGACGACGCCGCGGCGGCCGCGCGGTCGAACTTCTGGCGTTCGCGTCGCGCGCCACCGGCGACCATGGCCACGCCCAGCACCAGCAGGATGTTGCCGATGATGCTGCCCGTGAGCGACGCCTTCACGACGTCGTACAGCCCCTTCTGCATGGCCACGAGCGCGATGATCAGTTCGGCCGCGTTACCGAACGTGGCGTTCAGGAGCCCGCCGATGCCGGCCCCCATGCGCGAGGCGATGCGTTCGGTGGCCTCGCCCATGAGCCCCGCGAGCGGCACGATGGCGAGCGCGCTGCACAGGAACACCACCAGGCCACTGGCGTGCTGGTGCTCGACGATCGGGGCGATGACGACGAACACGAGCAGCATCTGCATGGCACGCTGGGGCGTGAACCAGGCGGGGCGGACTTCGGCGCGGGCGACCATGGGCCGCAATGTGCCCGAGGATCGGCGCGGGTGCAATCGGCGCGCGGGATCCGAAAGCCGAACGGCCGGCCACCCGAAGGTGCCGGCCGTTCGTGCGCTTCACCTGCCCGCTCGCCGCGTGTCGCGGCGGGTGGGTTCAACCGATCACGAGCACCCCATCGAGTTGCCGCAGTTGAGGCACTTGTAGCAGGTGCCGTTGCGGATCGTGATGTGGCCGCAGCTGTCGCAGGCCGGGGCGTCGCCCAGCAGCTTCTTGTTCTGCACCATGATGCTCGCCATGCCGGCATCGTCGGACTCGCTGGCGCGGTAGCTCGACTGCGCCACCGGGCGCGCCGGCGTGATCCCGCTCACCGGCACCACGGATGCGTTGCGATGTTCCTTGCCCACCGGCATGTCACTGGCGTGCGGACGGCGCACCAGCTGGCCCTGCGGGGCCTCGTCGATGACATGCGCGAGATCGGTGCGGTTCAGGTACTCGTAGCCGAGCACGCGGAACACGTAGTCGATGACGCTGGTGGACACCTTGATGTTGTCGTGGCCTTCCACGCGGCCGTGCGGCTCGAAGCGCGTGAAGCAGAACTGGTCGACCAGGTCTTCCAGCGGCACGCCGTACTGGAGGCCCATGCTCACGGCGATGGCGAAGCAGTTCATCATGCTGCGGAACGCCGCGCCTTCCTTGTGCATGTCGATGAAGATCTCGCCCAGCACGCCGTCTTCGTACTCGCCCGTGCGGAGGAACACCTTGTGGCCGGCGATGCGCGCTTCCTGCGTGAAGCCGTGACGACGGCGCGGCAGGCGGCGGCGGTGCAGCTTGGCCGGACCGGAGTCGGCGGCGGCGGCAGCGGCCGGAGCCTCCTCGACCTTCTTCTTCTTGGCGCTCGAGGCCAGCGGCTGCGACAGCTTGCAGCCGTCGCGGTACAGCGCCACGGCCTTCAAGCCCAGCTTCCAGGACTCCATGTAGATCTGCTCGACGTCTTCCACCGAGGCTTCGTTCGGCAGGTTCACCGTCTTGCTGATCGCGCCCGAGATGAACGGCTGCGCCGCGCCCATCATGCGCACGTGGCCCATGGGACGGATGAAGCGCGTGCCGGTCGCACCGCAGCGGTTCGCGCAATCGAACACGGCCAGGTGCTCGGGCTTCAAGCCCGGTGCGCCTTCGACTGTCTGCGTGCCGCATACGTACAGGTTGGCCTCTTCGATCTGGGCGTCCGTATACCCAAGAAACGGCAGCACGCTGAACCCCGGCTTCTCGCGCTCGGCCATGCTCACGCCGAGGCGCGTGAGCGTCTCGTCGGTGATCATGCCGCGCCCGAACGCCTGGCGGATGTCGAGCACGTTGGGCAGCGACTTCTCGATGGTGCCCAGCTCGGTCTCGGTGAAACCCTTCAGCGTGAGCGACGAGTCGTTGATGTGCGGCGCGCCCTGCAGCGTGCCGTAGCCCACCGCGAAGCGGACGATGCGCTCGATCTCCTGCGCGTCGTAGCCCAGGCGCTTGAGCGCCAGCGGCACGGACTGGTTCACGATCTTGAAGTAACCGCCCCCGGCCAGCTTCTTGAACTTCACGAGCGCGAAGTCGGGCTCGACGCCGGTGGTGTCGCAGTCCATGAGCAGCCCGATCGTGCCGGTGGGCGCCAGTACCGTGGCCTGCGAGTTGCGGTAGCCGTGCAGGCCGCCGTACGCCACTGCGCGGTCCCACGCGTCCACGGCCGCGGTGCGCATGTCGCGCGGCGCCATGGCCGGATCGATGGCCCGCGCCGCTTCGCGGTGCAGGCGCATGACGCCCAGCATGCTGTCGCGGTTCGGGGCGAAGCCCTTGAACGTGCCCTTGCTGGCCGCCATCTCGGCCGACAGCGCGTACGCCTCGCCGGTCATGATGGCGGTGATGCACGCCGCGTAGGTGCGCGCCGCATCGCTGTCGTAGGGCAGGCCCTCGACCATGAGCAGCGTGCCCAGGTTGGCGTAGCCCAGACCCAGCGGACGGTAGTCCTCGGAGTTCCGCGCGATGCGTTCGGTCGGGTACGACGCGAACGACACGGCGATCTCCTGCGCCAGGAAGAACACGCGGTTCGCGTGCTTGTAGCCTTCGACCTCGAACGAACCGTCTTCACGACGGAACTTCATGAGGTTGATCGACGCCAGGTTGCAGGCGGTGTCGTCCAAAAACAAAAATTCGGAGCAGGGGTTGCTGGCTTGGATCTTGTCCGTGCTCTTGCACGTGTGCCACTTCTGGATCGTGTCGTCGTACTGCACGCCCGGGTCGGCGCAGCCCCACGCGGCGTCGGCCACCTCGCGCCACATCTTGCGCGCGTTGTGCGTCTGGTAGACCTCGCCCGTGGTGCGGAACGTGGTGTTCCAGGTGCCGTCGGATTCCACGGCCTGCATGAACGAGTCCGGCACGCGGATCGAGTTGTTGGAGTTCTGGCCCGACACCGTGGCGTAGGCTTCACCGTTGAAGTCCGACGAGTAGCCGCCCGCGACGAGTGCGGCGACCTTGCGCTCCTCACGCATCTTCCAGTGCACGAAGTCCAGGATCTCGGGGTGGTCCATGTCGAGCACGACCATCTTGGCCGCGCGCCGCGTGGTGCCGCCCGACTTGGTGGCGCCGGCGCCGCGATCGAGCACCTCGAGGAAGCTCATGAGCCCCGACGACGTGCCGCCGCCCGACAGCTTCTCCATGCGGCCGCGCAGCTTGGAGAAGTTGGTGCCCGTGCCCGACCCGTACTTGAACACGCGCGCCTCGTTCTTCACGAGGTCGAAGATCGACATGAGGTCGTCGGTGACCGACTGGATGAAGCAGGCCGAAACCTGAGGTCGCGAGTACGAGTCCGTGGTCATGTGCACCGTGTCGGTGGCCAGATCGACCGCGAAGCTGCCGCCCGAGCCCACGATGCCGTACTCGTGGAACAGGCCGCAGTTGAACCACACCGGCGAGTTGAACGCGCCGATCTGGTGCACGAGCATGTACGACAGCTCGGACTCGAACGCGTCGGCGTCGTCGGGCGTGGCGAAGTAGCCGCCCTGCGCCTCGCCGCTCACGCGCAGCGTATGCGCGAGACGACGCACCACCTGGCGCACGCTGGTCTCATGACCGGGCGTGCCGGGGACGCCGGCCTTGCGGAAGTACTTGCTCACGACGATGTCCGTGGCCAGCTGCGACCACTCCGCCGGCACCTCGATGTTCTCCATCGCGAACACCGTGGAACCATCGGGGTTCGAGATGACGGTGCGGCGCTTCTCCCACTTCACGTCCTCGAACGGATCGCGACCCTTCTGCGTGTAACGGCGCGAGACGTGGATGCCGGCCTGGGTCGGCGTGCTGCTGGGGGAGGTGTTGCTCTCAGGGGAAAGCGTCTGCGACATAGTGGACCTCCCTGGTCCTCGAAGCGTAGGGGTGAAGCCCTGCTTCATTTGCTGTGCATCCTGCCGGGACGGCTTCCGGGGAAAGCTTCGCCTCGCGTGAGGCCGGCCCGGCTGGACACGATGGATCGGGGGATGGGTTTTCGCGTGTTGGGAACCCGCGTCGGGCGAGGAGTCAGCCTGCCTCCGCGGGGGAGTTGGGTTATCCCACCTCGGTGCTACATGCCACAAGAGAAAAATTCTCCGCGTTGCACGCGGGAATTTTTCCTGTAGACAGCTGGCGAACGCGCGCAGCGCGGGCGCGACGCATGTCACGCGCGCGTCACGTTCTCACTTCGCGCGCCGCGACTCCCACGGACCCCAGATCGCGAACGTCATGCCGGGTTCCTGCACGTTCACGAACAAAGTGCGGCCGTCCGGAGCGAAGCACGCACCGGCGAGTTCGCGCTTGCTGGGATGCGCGTTGCGTGCGATGCGGTAACACTTTCCGCGCTCGGTGACCCCCACCACGAAGTTCTCGCGCTTCGCGAGACTGTCCTCGCAGATCACCAGGTCCCCGAATGGCGCGACGCACAGATTGTCGGGTCCGTCGAGCACCGCATCGTCTTCTGGTTCCACGACTAACGTGAGTCGATGGTGCCGCAGGTCGAGCCGGAACACCTGACCCAGCTTGGCCGGTCCGCCGCTCGTGCAGCAGAAGTACACGCTGCCCTCGGCGTACGTGATCCCCTCGGTGCGCGAGAACGTTGCCGCACCGAGCGCCAAACCCTGTGCGCGCGTGGAGCTTGGCGCGGTGAGTTCCTTTTTGGGTTGTCCCGGCGGATGCATCAAGTCCATGGCCGGGTCCACTTCGGGGATGCGGACCCAATCCACCTTGAGCGATCTCCCGATCACGGTCGTGATGCGCCCGGCCTGATTGCTCGTCATCGCGTGCGGCTGCTTGATGATGCGCAGCGCCTCGAGCACGCCACCACGCGCGTAATCGCCGAAGCGAAGCTCGCTTGGACGCTTACCGCTGTCGATGACCGCGGGCCGGTACCGATACAGCAGTCCGTCGTCGCGATCCTCCGTGAGGTACGCGTAGCCCGTCTCGGGGTCCACCGCCACGGCCTCGTGCCGGAAACGGCCCATGGCCACGAGCGGAATTGGCTCCGACAGTCCTTCGTGCAGCGCGTCCACTTCGAAGACGTAGCCGTGCCGGCGATCGATGCCCGGGTCCAGGTCGGCGTTCTCCGCGTTCTTCGCGCCCGGGATGTACGTGGTTTCCTCGGCGGTGAGCCACGTGTTCCACGGCGTGCGGCCGCCCGCGCAGTTGCGCAGCGTGCCCGACAGGCTGGGGAACGATTTCACCAAGTTGCGCTCGGCGTCGACCCACAGCGTGGTGGTGCCGCCGCCCGCGCGCGCGTCGTAGGGGCGCTGGCGGCTGGCGTCGACCATGGGACGGTCGCCGATGTTGTACTCGTGATTGCGCACCAGCACCGTGACGCCGCCGGGTCCGGCGAACGCCGCCATGCCGTCGTGCAGCCCGGGCGTGGCGTCGCCGTTCGAGAGCCGAGACGTGAATCGCTCGCCCTGATCGCGCTGCTCTTCGGTGAGGCCGGCCGAGAACATGCGGTACTGGAAGCCCGCCGGCAGGTCGAGCAGGCCGGCCGTGTCGGCCACCAGCGGCCCGTAGCCCTCGACGATCGCACGCGGACCGCGCGCGATGGCCGCGAGCGCGCGCGGCACGCCGGGGGGTGCCATGAGGCCGGTGGCACCAAGCAATGATGCGCGGAGGAATCCGCGACGGGACCAGTTCATAGGACCGCGAAGCATGACGCGCCCGGCGGTGCGGCGCAAGCGGTGCGAAGGATGCCCCGAGGCGCGAATGGCGGCCACGAGGGGTGGCCGCCATTCGCGCGCGTGCGGGCGCGCTACGGCGTGGGCTGCCGCGCCATGCCCAATCGCCAGCGCAGGAACTGCAGCAGGTCGGCGTTGTCCTCGATGCTCTTGTCCACGCTCTTGCCGCCGGCGTGGCCGCTCGAGACGTCGTAGTGCAAGAGCACCGGGTTCTCGCCGCCCAGCGCCTGCATGCGCGCCGCCATCTTGCGGGCGTGCAGCGGGTCCACGCGCGTGTCGGAGTCGCCGGTCACGAACATGACCGACGGGTACTTCACGTTCGGCTTCAGGTTCTGGTACGGCGAATACGAACGCAGCCAGTTGAACTGGTCGGGGTCCTCGCTCGAGCCGTATTCGGGCACCCAGAAGCGCGCGACCAGGAACTGGTGGTAGCGCATCATGTCGAGCAGCGGCACCTGGCACAGCACGGCGCCGTACAGGTCGGGCCGCTGCGTCATGGCCGCACCCACCAGCAGGCCGCCGTTGCTGCCGCCGTTGATCGCGAGGCCCTGGCGCAGGCAATAGCCGCGCATGAGCAGCCACTGCGTGATGTTCAGGAAGTCGTCGAACGTGTGCTGCTTGTTGGCGAGCATGCCGTCTCGGTGCCACGCCTCGCCGAACTCGGCGCCGCCGCGCAGGTTCGTGGACACGTACATGCCGCCCAGGTCGAGCCAGGCGGCGATGAAGGGGTTGAATGACGGCGTCACGTTCACGTTGAAGCCGCCATAGCCGCCCATGAGCACCTTGTTGCTGCCGTCGAACGGCGTGCCCTTGCGGGCCACCACGAAGAACGGCACCTTGGCGCCGTTCGTGCTGCGGATGCTGAACTGGCGCACCTCGAACGCGTCGGTGGCGAACGGTGCGGGCGACTTCCACCAGGTGCTGGCGTTTCCGCTCGTGACGTCGTAGCGGAAGATCACCGGCGGCATGTGGAACGACGCGAACTGGAAGAAGCCCTCTTTGCCGTCCCACTCGCCGTTCATGCCGCCCGTGCTGCCGATGCCCGGCAGCGGCACCTCGCCGCCGGCCACGCCATCGAGCCCGTACACGCGTAGCCTGGACGACACGTCCTTGAGCACCGCCGCGTAGATTCGCCCGCCCACCAGCGACACGTTCTCGATCACGGCGTCCGGCGACTCGGGTACGATCGGCTTCCAGAACTGCGGCTGGGGCTTGGCGGCATCGGCCAGCATGATGCGGCGGTTGGGCGCGCTCCAGTTGGTGAGGACCACCATCTGGTCGCCCGCCATGTCGATGGCGATCGACGAGCGCAGGGTGTCGGCGATGGTGACGATGGGACCGTTCTTCTCGACGTTCTTGATGTAGTAGCGCGTGTTGTCGCCCGACGAGCCCACCGACACGCGGATCAACAGCCAGCGGCCGTTGTCACTGAGTGCGGCGCCCGGGATCTCGGTGGGCCCCAGCCCGTCGCCGAACACGATCGGGTCCTTCGCGGCATCGGTGCCGAGCTTGTGGAAGCGCACACGTGAGCCCTCGGGCGCCCAGCGCGAATACCAGAAGCCGGTTTTCGCCTTGTCGAATGCCACGCCGAAATAGCGCGCCTTGGGCAGGCCGCCATCGGCGACTTCGGCGCGCTTGTCGACGTCATACAGATGCAGCTCGACCTCGTCCTCGCCGCCCTTGCGCACGCCGTACATCATGAACTTGCCGTCGGCCGAGAACGATGAGAACGACACGCTCGTCGTGTGGTCCGGCGACATGTTGTTCGGGTCCACCAGCACGATGTCGGTATTGCTGCCGGGCTCGCGCATGGCCAGCACGGGCTGCTGCTGGTCGGCCCTGCGCATGGTGAAGAACGCGCGCTTGCCGTGCAGCTGCGGCACGCTGCGCGTGTCGACCTTGCTGTACTTGGCGAGCGCGGCCACCACCTGCTCGCGGCCGGCCACCTTGCCGAGCTGGGCAACAGTGAACGCCATCTGTGCCTTCACCCAGTCGCGCGTCTCGGGTGAGTTCTTGTCCTCGAGCCAGCGGTAGGGGTCCTCGACCGGGATGCCGTGCAGCGTGTCGATGACGGTGGCCACCCGCGTGGGCGGCGGCACGGGCGTGGCCGCGAGGGCCAGTTGAGGGGCGTCGATCAGGCCAACGGCCAGGGCGAACAGCGCGGCGCGCGGGATACGCGGGAGCATCGGGACTCCTCCTCGGGGCAGGGATGGCAAGGCGAACGGGAACCTTACCAGTGCGCCCGGGCGGGGGGGAGCGCCTTCGGGTGACTCCTCCGGGGGGCCGGGCGCTGCTGACCCGGCTCGCGATCCGGGCTGCCATCCGGGGGGCCCTTGGGCCCAGCCGGGCGTGGCCGTGG
>JBEBGT010000364.1:0-4189 GCA_040081365.1 Candidatus Eiseniibacteriota bacterium
GTCGATGGGCGGGTTCCAGCTCGTGGCGTTCGACAGGTAGACGAACACCTGGGGCGACACCAGGTTGGTGAGGATGATATCCGCGCGCGCGTCACCATTGAGGTCGCCCGTGACGATCGTCCCCGGGTTCGTGAACGCCGGCAGGTACACCGGGGCCGAAAAGCTGAAGCCCATCGCGGTGCGGGTCAGGCAACACAGCAGGACGAACGCAGGTAGCAGGCGTTGGCGCATGGGCAACCCCTTCGGGAAAGAGATGTTCGTGCTCACGATGGGGGTGCTTCCGGAACTCTAGCGATGGCAACCGCGCTGCGTCAACAGGGAAAATGCCCATGTCATTCGACCTTGCAGAGTACGCGCGGCGTTGACTGCAATGTTGCCAGTCGGTCCCAGGGTTGCCGGAGTCCCGGCCAGCGGTCAGCGCTGGGTTGCTTTTCCACAGTCTGCGGACGGTCTTGGATGTACAACAAAGAGCAGTGTCGAGCCGCCCGGACGGAGTCCTATACTCTGGGTCAGGCGTGAAGTTGCTCTGTCGTCGGTCACAGTCGCGAGGAGTCCACATGCTCAAGCGCACGATTGGTCGGCCTGCCGTTGGTCATGCTTTCACGGCCTGTCTCATGTTCGCACTCCTGCTCCCTAACTCCGCGCGTGCGCAGGCGTGCGCGAACGGCACGTTCTACTGCGCGGGTGGGCCGCTCGCGCTCAGCGGGGCGAGCGGGTCAGGCACCAGTCCGAACGGTGACTCACAGTATTTCTTCCAGAGCTACGGCGACAGCGTCTGGGCGAGCACGATCTGGGTGGCGCCCTCGAGCCTGAGCTTCGGGGGCAGCTACACCTTTCTTGGGCTTCCTGCGGGGACGCCGGTCACGCAGACGATGACCGCGGTGATCAACGGGACTGTGTCGACACTTACGGGCGACGGGCAGTGCGGCAGCAACAGAGTCACAGTCGGGCTCCAGCTCGATGGGACCTACGTCGCGCGGGCCGCTTGGGCCGGAAGCTTTTTCCAGTCCGAGTGTTTCGGGGCGAGCGGCACCGAGGCCCAGTCCTTTTCATTCACCCGAGCGGCCGGGGCCAGCTTCACCCTCATCTCCAAGGTGGACGGCACGACGTCGTTCGGGAGCGTGGTGGGCGGCATGAGGGTGCGCTACAACAGCATCACCCCCGGTGCGTTCCTCGTGCGTTGCGATGGCAGTGCCGTGACCCAGTTGGTGGGTGTCCCGCAGGAAGCTCCCACGCGTTTGCGCATCGCCGCCGTTTGGCCGAATCCCAGTCGCGGCGTGTTCCACGCGAACGTGTTCGTGCCCGAGGGCAGTACGGCGATCCTGCGGCTGTTCGACGTTGCGGGCCGCGTGGTTCAGGCCTGGCCGGTCGAGGCCTCGGCGTCACAGCGCACGGTCTCGAGGGATACGCCCCTGACTCCCGGGACGTACTTCCTGCAACTCAAACAGGGGGCCCTCACGGCCGTCCGGCAGGTCGTCATCGGCGATTGAGCGCTCGCCTGCACCCCCGTTCTACGCACAAGTCCCCGGCCTCGAGCAGGCCGGGGACTTGTGCTTGGTGCATTGGAACTCGAACGCCGAGACTTGGGTCCATGCGCTAGACCCTCTGGGCCTCGCGCCAAGTGCGCTACACGTCGAACTTCACGCCCTGCGCCAGCGGCAGCTTGCCGCTGTGGTTGATCGTCACGGTTTGGCGGCGCATGTACATCTTCCACGAGTCCGAGCCCGCCTCGCGGCCGCCGCCCGTGTCCTTCTCGCCGCCGAACGCGCCACCGATCTCGGCGCCCGATGTACCGATGTTCACGTTCGCGATCCCGCAGTCGCTGCCGGCCGCCGACAGGAACTTCTCGGCCGCCAGCAGGTCCTTGGTGAAGATCGCGCTCGAGAGGCCCTGCGGCACGCCGTTGTTCACGGCGATCGCCTCGTCGAGGTTCTCGACCTCGATCAGGTAGAGCACCGGGGCGAACGTCTCTTCCTGCACGATCTTCATGTTGGCGCGCGCACGCACCAGCGTGGGCTCGACGAAGAAGCCGGGCCGGTCCAGCCGCTTGCCGCCGTACAGTACTTCGGCGCCCTCGGCCTTGGCCTGCTCGATCGCCTTCATCATGTCGGACACCGCACCCTCATCGACGAGCGGGCCCATGAGCGTGCCGGGGTCCATGGGGTCGCCGATCTTCACCGACGCATAGGCCTTCTTGAGCCGGTCGATGAGCTTGGGCGCGATGCCCTTCTGCATGACGAGCCGGCGCAGCGACGTGCAGCGCTGGCCCGCGGTGCCCACAGCGGCGAACGTCGCCGCGCGCACCGCCAGGTCGAGGTCGGCGTCGTCCATGACCACGATGGCGTTGTTGCCGCCCAGTTCGAGGATCGTGCGGCCGAAGCGCGGCCCCACCACCTCGGCGATGCGCTTGCCCATGCGGCAGCTGCCGGTGGCCGAGATCAGCGGCAGGCGCCGGTCGGCCAGCATGATGTCGCCCACGTCGCTGCCGCGGCCCACCACCAGGTTGAACACGCCGGCGCAGTCGTGCTCCTTCATGACCTGGTCGCAGATGCGCTGCACGGCGATCGCGCACAGCGGCACCTTGCTCGACGGCTTCCACACCGTGGTGTCGCCGCACACGGCCGCGAGAGCCGCGTTCCACGCCCACACGGCAATGGGGAAGTTGAACGCGCTCACCACGCCGATCACGCCCAGCGGCTGCCACTGCTCGTACATGCGATGGCCGGGGCGTTCGCTGTGCATCGAGAGCCCGTAGAGCTGGCGCGACAGGCCCACGGCGAAGTCGCAGATGTCGATCATCTCCTGCACTTCGCCGAGGCCTTCCGACAGGATCTTGCCGTTCTCGAGTGCGACCAACAGGCCCAGGTCCTGCTTGTGCTCGCGCAGCTTGTTGCCCAGCGCACGCACCACTTCGCCGCGGGCTGGCGCCGGCACCAGCCGCCAGCGCTCGAATGCGTCCTGCGCCACCTTCATGACGGCGTCGTAGTCGGCGCGCGTCGCTTGCCGCACCTTGGCGATGGCCTCGCCGGTGGTCGGGTTGTATGACGTGAGTTCGGCACCCAAGGTATCGATCCAGCTGCCGGTGCTGGCACCGGGATTCACGTCCTGGATGCCGAGCCGGGCGAGCATGTCGCTCGTCTTGGTCGTGGTGGTCATGCGAAGTCTCCTATAAGGAACTGCCGGGGGTGAGAGTGGCGGCAGATTAGCACGTCCGGGCCGTGCGGGACTCGGCGACCTCCCCGCTCACTCGTCTGCGAACAGATAGTCCAGCGCGTCGCGGTCGAGCGCCTTGGCGAAGCCGTCCTCGCCCAGCACATCCGACGCCAACGCGGCCTTGCGCTGCTGCAGCTCCCAGATGCGCTCTTCGATGCTGCCCTGCATGAGGAGCCGGTAGGCGATCACGGTGCGGTCCTGACCGATGCGGTGCGCGCGATCGATGGCCTGCGCTTCGACCGCCGGATTCCACCACGGGTCCAGCAGCACCACATAGTTGGCCGCGGTCAGGTTCAACCCCGTGCCGCCCGCGCGTAGCGAGATCAGGAACACGCAGGACTCCGGGTGCTCTTCAAAGCCCTTCACCACGCGCGGCCGGTCGGTGGTCGAGCCGGTCAGTTCGAAGTGCGCGATCTTGCGCTTCTTGAACTCGGCGCGTACCAGTTCCAGCGCCTTCACGAACTGCGAGAACACCAGCACCTTGTGGCCCTCGGCCAGAAGCGGCTCGAGCAGTTCGAACAGTGCCTCGAACTTGCCGGACCGCACATTGGCCGCGCCGCCAGCGAGCGCCGGGTGGCAGCAGATCTGCCGTAGCCGCGTGAGTGCGGCCAGGATCTGGATCTTGTGACGGCCGAGTCCGCCCGCGACCTGCATCGCGGCGACTTCGCGCCGCGCGCGGGCCAGTTCGGCCAGGTACAGCTTGCGCTGGCCTGCCGACATCTCACAGTCACGCCGCTCCTCTACTCGTTCGGGCAGTTCCGGGGCCACGTCGCGCTTCAGGCGGCGCAGCAGCATCGGCCGCAACTTGGCCGCCAGCAGCCGGCGGGATTGCGGCGGTGCGTCGGAGCGGTCGAAGCGCGCCAGGAACGCGCGTTCGCTGCCCAGATAGCCGGGGTTCACGAACCGCACGATGCTCCACAGGTCCAGTGCGCGGTTCTCCAACGGCGTGCCGGTGAGCGCCAGCCGATGCGGTGCG
>JBEBGT010000365.1:0-4179 GCA_040081365.1 Candidatus Eiseniibacteriota bacterium
GGTCCATGCTCGCCATCGATCCGCACTTCCGATCCAGGACGGGATCGCCGCCCCAGCGACGTCCTCGAGCCTTCCTCTTCATGACCGCGTTGGCCGCTGCAGGCGTGCTCGCGTTGGCCCCCGCTGCCGTGGTGTCCGCGGGCCCTGCCGAGACGGTCGCGCTGCAACGGCTGCTCGCGCGGCCCGGCGCTCCGCCGTTCGTGACGCGCGATCCCCAGAGCGGCGCGCTACGCGCCCTGCGCGGGGCGCGGATCGCGCTCGAGCGTGGCGTCGATGCGCCCGCGGACGCGCTTCGCGACTGGGTGCTCGCGGAGGCGCCGGCGTTCGGCCTCGACCCGCTCGTCGACGACGTGCGCACGACCCGCCGCGAACGTCTGGCCGACGGCCGCTGGCGGATCGAACTGCGCCAGTACTGGCACGGCCTGCCGGTCGAGCTCGCCACGGCGCGCGGCATCGTCGATGCGGAGGGCCGGCTGTGCTTCCTGGCCGCGAACTTCCGTGCGGTCGCGCTACCCGCGCCGAGCGCGCTGCCGGGGATCACGGGGACGGACGCCGCGGCCACAGCGGCACGCGCCATCGCCGCGGGCGCGACGGGCGAACGGCCGGAGTTGTGGGTGCACGCCGACGAGCACGGGGATGCGCTGGCCTGGCTCGTCCGGACGCGGATCGCGGACGGGCGTGAGGTGCGCTCGTGGGTCGATGCCGCGAGCGGTGCGCTGCTCGTGCGCGACGAGGGCGGTGCGCACGCGCAGGGGCTCGCGTACCTGCAGGACCCGGCCGGGCCGCTCGCCGAGGTGGCCCTGCCGCGACTATTGCCGGGACCCGGACTCGTCTCGCACGCGTTCGGGATCGATGACGAGGTGCACCCTCCGGTCACCCCTCTCGGACCGGACGGCGACTACCGCTATCCGCCGAGCCACCCGTCGTTCGACCAGGTGAACGTGTACTGGCATGCCGACCGGTTCCTGAATGAGTTCCTGGCCGGTCTGGGGTACGCGGGTGCGCCGGACTCGTTCATCGTGCGCGTGAACGTGGCGCTCGATCCGTACGTGGCGCTCACGAACGGGCGCTACGTGTATCTGGGCCAGCCGATCCCGGGGCTGGTACAGGACGTGTCGCGATCGCAGGACATCATCTACCACGAACTCACGCACGCGGTGCTGTTCGGCGCCGGGGTGTTGCCCACCGGGTTCAACCGCGAGGCGGGTGCGCTGCACGAGGGGTTGGCCGACTACTTCGCGGCCGCCTACACGAATGACCCGGGCATCGCGCAGTGGCTCTACCTCCCGTTCCCGGCCGGCGCCACGCGCCTCGATCAACCGGCGAGCGATTTCCACTACGACCGCTACGACCGCGTGGGCTACGCCCTGGGCGCGGCCGGCACCGTGTGGGGGAATGGCATGATCCTGTCGTCGGGGCTGTGGGACCTGCGCCGCGCCATCGGCCCGAGCGCGGACTCGCTGGTCCTCGAAGCCATCACTTACCTGCCGGAGTCCCCGCTGTGGTCGCAGTTCGCGAACGCCATGCTCCAGGCGGACGTCGAACATCATGCGGGGCGGTTCCAGACCCGGATCGTCGACATGTTCCGGGAGCGCCACATCCGGGGCGCGGTCCAGGCCGCCATCGAGGGACCGCTCACGGCCGCGCCGGGGGACACCGCGTCCTATCGCGCGCTGCCGTGCTGTGGCTCCGGCGCGGTCGGGCGCTACCTCTGGAGCCGGCGGAGCTGGTGCCGCGGCCAGCCCTGCAGCGACTGGACGGACGCCGGGGAGGGCGTCGAGCTGCAGGCCCGGTTCGACGAGGACACGGAGCTGCGACTCACCGTGCTCACGCCATGGGCGGACACGCTCGACTCCGCGCCATTCTTCGTGGGGGTACGCCCGCCTCAGGTCGAGATCGCCGGCCCGCGCCGGCTCGCGCAGCACACCCTCGGCACGTGGTCGGCCCGTATCGCGGCGGTCGGCCCCGTGCAGGTCCAGTGGTCGCGCATGTGGCGCGTGCCCCTCGGCAATCCGTCGCGGTTGACGCTGGGGCGCGAGCTCGAGCAGACGTTCGCTGCGGACACCGCGTGCGATCTCGAACTGGCCGTGATCGACGGGCTCGGTCGCCGCGTCCTCCGGACGTGGTCGGTGGAGACGTTCAAGGACCAGCCGCCGTCCAATCGCACGGCGCGCTTCTCGGTGCAACAGTTCTTCGATGATGGCATGCGGCAGGGCCAGGTGTCGTTCGAGCTCGTGCAGGGCGCCACGGTCGATGCGGTGGTATACGACGTGCGCGGTCGTGCCCGCGCACGGATCTGGAATCAGCCCATGAGTGCGGGCGTGCACTTGTTGCGCTGGGATGCCCGTGCGCTCGAGCCGGGGCTCTATTACCTGCGCGTGCTGGCCGGGCCTGCGGCCACCGTGCTGCGCTTCGCCATCGTGCGCTGATCCCGGCTTCGCGCCGTGCCGGCCGGGAGCGGGTGGGCCTGCACCCGGCCGTATCGTGCGCGGGGCGGCGAAGTCCTCTAGACTGCGGTCTTCCCGGATGCACCTGCTGGTCCGCCGCCGCCCGTTCCGGGCGCGGCCTGCCCCTGGAGACGCGCGTGAGTGACAAGGAAGCGCCGAAGCAGTTCGTCGAGGACCTCACCGATCAGTCCGACGATTTCTCCCGCTGGTACAACGAAGTCGTGCGCAAGGCCCAGCTGGCCGACTACTCGCCGGTGCGCGGCTCGATGGTCATCCGGCCCTACGGTTTCGGGTTGTGGGAGAACATGCAGCGGCTGCTCGACCAGCGCATCAAGGCCACCGGTCACCAGAATGCGTATTTCCCGCTGCTGATCCCGGAGTCCTTGCTGCAGCTCGAGGCCGACCACGTCGAGGGCTTCGCGCCCGAGTGCGCGTGGGTCACGCACGGCGGCAGCGAGAAGCTCGAGGAGCGCTACGCGATCCGTCCGACGAGCGAAGCCATCATCGGGCACATGTACTCCAAGTGGATCGAGAGCTACCGCGACCTGCCGATCCTGCTGAACCAGTGGTGCAACGTCATGCGCTGGGAGAAGGTCACGCGGTTGTTCCTGCGCACGGCCGAGTTCCTGTGGCAAGAGGGGCACACCGCGCACGCCAACGAGCCGGAGGCGCGCGAGGAAGTGCTGCGCATGCTCGAGGTCTATCGCGACTTCGTCGAGACCGAGCTCGCGATCCCGGTGTTCCCGGGGCTCAAGAGCGATGCCGAGCGCTTCGCGGGTGCGCACGAGACCTACACGATCGAAGCGCTCATGAAGGACGGCAAGGCGCTGCAGGCCGGCACGTCGCATCATCTGGGGCAGCACTTCGCGAAGGTCTTCGACATCACCTATCAGGACGAGCAGGGCAAGCGGCAGTACTGCTGGCAGACCTCGTGGGGTGTGTCCACGCGGCTCATCGGGGCGCTCATCATGGTGCACGGCGACGACGCCGGGCTGCGCATGCCGCCGAACGTGGCGCCGATCCAGGCCGTGATCGTGCCGATCTGGCGGAAGGACGAGGACCGCGCCGCGGTGAAGGCCTTCATCGACCGTGTGAAGGAAACCCTCGGTGGCAAGGTGCGCCTGCACGTGGACGACCGCGACCAGTACTCGCCGGGCTGGAAGTACAACGAGTACGAGATGCGCGGCGTGCCGGTGCGGCTCGAGATCGGGCCGAAGGACGTGGCGAACCAGGCCGTCATGAGCGTGCGGCGCGACACTCGCAGCAAGGAATCGATCCCGTTGGCCGCGCTGGCCGAACGATTGCCCGCCATGCTCGCCGAGATCCAGGCCTCGCTCTACCAGCAGGCGCTCGAGTTCCGCACCGCGAACACCGTGCTGGCGACGTCGAAGGAGGAAGTGCTGGCGCACTTCGCCGCCGACAAGCGCGGCTTCGTGGCGGTGCCGTGGGACGGCTCGGCGGAGTTCGAGGCCGAGGTGAAGGAGAAGACCGGGGCGACGCTGCGCTGCATGCCGTCGGACGCCGCGCGCTTCGACTCCATCGCCAAGCCCGGCCACCGCGTCGCGCTGTTCGCGCGCTCCTACTAGGGGGCCGGTTTGCCGACACCCGCGCGCGTCCTGGTGCGGCTGCCGAACTGGCTGGGCGACGCCATCATGGCGCGTCCGCTGCTGCATGCGCTGCGCGCGGCCTGGCCGCAGGCCCGAGTCCTGGGCGTGGGGCCCGACGGCCCCAC
>JBEBGT010000366.1:0-4172 GCA_040081365.1 Candidatus Eiseniibacteriota bacterium
GTACCGGGTGATCACCGACCACCTGGGCAGCATCCGCGCACTGGTGAACATCACGACGGGTGCCGTGGCGCAGCGCATCGACTACGACGCCTGGGGCAACGAGACGGCGAACACCGCACCGACGCTGCAGGCGCTCGGGTATGCGGGCGGCCTCACGGACCCGGAGACGAAGTTCATCCGGTTCGGCGCGCGCGACTACGACCCTGGCGTGGGACGGTGGACGGCGAAGGATCCGATTCGCGACGAGTTTGGCACTTTGAATCTGTTTGCATACTGCGACAGCGATCCCACGAACTACCGCGATGCAAACGGCCGTGCACGTGTTCGGAACAACACGGGGACACCTATCCCAGCTGGGGGAGGTCCGGGCCGAGGGGCCGGCCATGATCCAGGCGAAGTCTGGGTGCAGATTCCACCGAACGTCCGCCAATACTACGGCGGGGATCATCCACTCAGGGGCCCCAAGACGAGGAGCCGTGATACACCACCTGGGTGTCACGAATACGCAGGTGGCGGGATGGATGAAGTGTACGACATTGATGCTTACTACGACGACGATGGGACGCGAGTCGACCTGTGGGGGGATGACATCGGGCCAACGTGGGTGCTCGAGAGAGGGAAGGACGGGAAGATACGGAAGTACCTTGACCCGACGGACAACCCGACGGACGACTGGTGGCGAAATGTTCGGCGGAAGGTGCGCGAGCGTTGGGAGCAGAATGTAGGAAGGCCCCGATGAGCGCGGCCGGGGACTCGGGGCAGCCAACAGGCCGGCCGGGCTCAACACCATGGATGAAGCGCCTGAGGAAGGCTGGCTCGATAGGCGTGGCGCTTGGCGGGGTGCTGCTCGCAGTTGAGTTTGCGAGTTTCGGGCCGTTGGCGAGTCTCTCCCTGCCATCGCTCGCAGTTGCATCTGTGTACGCCTTTGAGGCTCTTACTTGGGCAATCGGAGTGTCCCTAGCATGGCGGCGTGGCGGCTGGGTGCGAGTAGTGGGCATCTGCATCCACCTTCTGGCTGGTCTGTTCGCGTTCTCTACTTGGTGGGTGTTTCACGCGTCCGACTAACAGTCTTGCGGGCTCGGCTGTCTTAGAGGTTGCCCGCCAGGCGTCGAGGCGCCTGCCCAGAGCGGTCCCTTTCCGAACTCGCGCAGCTTCACTTACGAGTACGACGGCCCGTTGCCGACGCTGGAAGCCTGGAGCGGGGCGGTGGCAGGCTCGGTGTCCCGCCAGTACGACACGTTCTTCCGGGAGTCGACGGAGTCGGTGAACGGGGGTTCCACGGTGAGCTACGGCTACGACGCGGACGGCCTGCTGACGAGTGCCGCGACAACGACCGCCACGCTGTCGGTGCACCGGCAGGCGGCGACAGGCCTGCTCGACAGCACGACGGTGGGCGTCGGTGTGGGCCGGGTGGGCAGCACGCTGTCGTACGACAGCCACGGGGATCTCCAGGAGCTGGGTTGGACGAAGGGCGGGGTGTCTTACTACCACGAGCGCATCGAGCGGGATTCGCTCGGGCGCATCACGCAGATCGATGAGACGATCGCGGGCGTGAGCACTAGCCGCACGTACGGCTACGACGCGGCAGGGCGGCTGACGTCGGTGACCGAGGCGGGCAACCCGGCTGCCAACCGCGGCTGGGAGTACGACGACAACCAGCCCGGCAACGGCAACCGCACGCGGGCGACGTACGGCCCGGGCGTGCCGGCGGACACGGCGACGTACGACGTGCAGGACCGGTTGTTGAGCTACGGCGTGTCGGAGTACGACTGGACGGCCGCGGGCGAACTACTGCACAGGAACCGCCCGGGAGAGAGCCTGTCGACCACGTACGACGTGCTGGGGAACCTGGTGAGTGCAGCCCTGACAGGGCAGGTGAGCGGCAGCCAGGGCTCGGAGCCACCGCCCTCGACGCTGGTGAGCTACCGGGTGGATGGCCAGAACCACCGGGTGGAGCGCCGGGTGGGCGGCGCGGGCAGCCCGCGCACGCAACGCTGGCTCTACCGCGACGGCCTGGCGGTGGTGGCCGAGCTGGACAGCACGAACGCGCTGGTGAACCGCTACGTGTACGGCACGCAGGACCACGTGCCGGACCTGCTGGTGCGCGCCGCCGGCACGTACCGGGTGATCACCGACCACCTGGGCAGCATCCGCGCACTGGTGAACATCACGACGGGTGCCGTGGCGCAGCGCATCGACTACGACGCCTGGGGCAACGAGACGGCGAACACCGCGCCGACGCTGCAGGCGCTCGGCTACGCGGGCGGGCTCACGGACCCGGAGACCAAGTTCATCCGGTTCGGCGCCCGCGACTACGACCCGGGCGTGGGACGGTGGACGGCGAAGGACCCAGAGTTCCCGGAAAGCGGAAGCACGAGTGCCTACGTTTACGTCGATTCGGACCCGCTCGACTTTGGCGATGCATCAGGAGCCTCCAAGGGGGGGCGTCGGAACCTTGATGGAGACGACCCACTACTCAGGAAGCTGCGGGAGATCTGGGATCGCTTTGCGAAGGGAGAAATCTCTCGCGAGGAGGCGACGAGGCTCTCGGAGGAGCTTGCGAAACAAGCAGCAACATCGGCTCGCCGAAAGCAGGCCTTCAACGCCTTGCTCAAGGTGCTTCGCCGTGGCGAGACCATGTGCCTGATTGGCGGGGCGCTCTTGGACATCCTGGCTGACCCAGCCGAAGCGAACCCTCTGGCCACCGATGGTGCGCCGGCGCCGCATGTAATTCCGGGCATCGAGGTGACGGCCCGACGAAAACAGAATCCATCGCGCCGGGAACCAATGAGGATTCCCAATGACTAGGAACCGCGCAGACGGAACACGGGCAAGTCGGTCTCAGTCGCCGCTATACAGCCGCGTCGTGAATCTCTTGGTCAAGGGCCAAGCGGAGGAGGCGAGGCAAGTGCTCACAGCGGCGATGAGAACGGAATCTGGTCGACCGCTGGTTTGGAGCCTGCTTGCGTCTGTCTATGAATACGAGGGCAAGCAGAGGCTTGCAGACCGCTTGCTCGTCGGCGCCGCAAGGAGATTCCCGAAGTCCGCAGAAATCCGGCTCGACCGCGTCGAACTGGCAGCGGAGAGCGAATCCTGGGACAAGGTGCTCGGCTTGGCGAAACGCATTGAGAAAGAACTTAGAGCGAAGCGAATCATCTGGAAAGCAAGTCGCCGGGAAGAGGACTTTTACCTCTTGTACGCGCGGGCTGCACTGTGTTGCGACGGGACCAAGGAGGAGCTCAGCGTTCTCGGCCGGGCTCTATCGGCTTTGCCCGAATCTCAGCAAATTCTTGCCGCTACCGCGACGGCCATAGCGCGATCTCGGCTCAAGATGCGGCGTCTGAAGACCAAGTCGAAGCTCGCCCGCCATCCTCGAGGATCTTCTGACTGAGCGCCGGATCACCGAGCCCCGCGGCGAGCACGTGCTCCGGTTGAGCTTCTACCGTTCTCGTGGACATCTTCCGAGAGGCGGATACGATGTCCCGCATGGCCAAGACCGAGGGGGGCCGAGCTCGGCGCAAGCTCACGGAGGAACCGGGAACGGTGATGATTGCGGAACAGGCATGACCTAGATGTCCGCCCGTGCACCCTGAGCTCGATCCTGAAGCAGGCCGGTCTCAAGAAGCGGGAGGGAGAAGAATGATGAGATACATGGTGGTGATCGAACGAGGAGAATCGAGTTGGGGAGCTCACGTGCCCGACTTGCCAGGCTGCATCGCGGTGGGTGAGACGCGAGATGAGGTGATCGCCCTGATCCGGGATGCCGCTGCCCTGCATGTCGACGGATTGAGACAGGCGGGGCTGCCTGTCCCGAAGCCGAGTTCCGAGGGCGGGTTCGTCGAGGTGGCCGAGTCCTTCGAGCAGCACGTCGCGCAGTTGGGGGAACTTCTCGAGCTGCCGGCGACTGAGCGCCGTGCCCGGCGGCAGGCGGTCACCCGCCGCGCGTTCGAGTTCGTGCGGCCCCTCGGTGCCGACCAACGTCACGGCGGAGTCCTCGGGCGCGAAGCCCCGCGACACGTGCAACGGCTCCCATGGCGAGGACTCCTCATCTTCGCCCATGCAGAACGTGAACTTGCCGGGCCCGCCGAGCAACGACATGTCCGACGTACCGGGCCGGCCGCCGCCGATGTTGATCATGCACAGCCGCAACGCCCGCCCGATCGAGGCGTTGG
>JBEBGT010000367.1:0-4171 GCA_040081365.1 Candidatus Eiseniibacteriota bacterium
CCGAGTTGAACCTGGGCATCTCGCAGTTCGTGAGCGTCGGCAACAAGGCCGACGTCTCGGGCAACGACCTGCTCGAGTTCTGGGAGAAGGACGCCAGCACGCGCGTCATCCTGTTGTATCTGGAGTCGTTCGGTAACCCGCGCCGCTTCACGCAGATCGCGCGTCGCGTGGGCCGCAAGAAGCCGGTCATCGCCGTGAAGAGCGGCCGCACGCGCTCCGGTGCGCGCGCCGCCTCGAGCCACACGGGCTCGCTGGCCGGCGCCGACAATGCCGTCGATGCGCTGTGCCACCAGTCGGGCGTGATCCGCACCGACACCATCGAGGAGATGTTCGACGTCGCGATGGTGCTGGCCAACCAGCCACTGCCCCGCGGCAATCGCATCGGCATCATCACCAACGCCGGCGGGCCCGCGATCATGGCGAGCGACGCGTGCGAGAGCCACGGGCTCGAACTGCCGTCGCTCAGTGATGCCACGGTGGCCGAGCTGCGCTCGTACCTGCCGCCCGAGGCGAGCGTGAAGAACCCGGTCGACATGATCGCGTCGGCCACGCCGGAATCGTTCGAACGCACCGTCCGGCTGGTCATGGCCGACCCCAACGTGGATTCCGTGCTCGCCATCTACGTGCCGCCGATCGTGACCACACCACTCGAAGTGGCGACCGCGATCGTGAACGGATCGCAGGCGGCATGCCGCGAACTCGCCGAGCGCGGTGAGGCCGCGAAGCCGATCCTGTCGTGCTTCATGGGCGCGCACGGCGTGCCCGCCGGGCTGCGCTCGCTGCAGGAAGGGCACGTGCCCTCCTATCCGTTCCCCGAGTCCGCCGCCATCGCGCTCGCGCGCGCCGTGCGCTATGCGCAGTGGCGCCGCGCGCCCGAGGGCGTGGAAGTGCGCTACGACGACCTCGATGTGAGCGCCGCGCGGGCGATCGTGAACACCGCGCGCGGCCGCGCCAAGCCCGGCGACAACGCCTGGCTCACACCCGACGAGACGCGCGCGCTGCTGCTGGCCGCGGGACTGCCGGTGGTGCCCACGGCCACGGCCCGCAGCGCCGACGCGGCGGCGGCCGCCGCCACGCAACTCGGGTACCCGGTCGCGGTGAAGCTCGCTTCGGCCACGCTCACGCACAAGACCGAGGTCGGCGGCGTCGTGCTGGATCTCGAGGATGCCGGCGCCGTACGCCAGGCCTATCGCGACATCGAACAGCGGCTCGAGGCCAAGGGCCTGCGCTCCCACATGGACGGCGTCACGCTGCAACCCATGGTGAGCGAGGGCGTCGAGGCCATCGTGGGCATGTCGCACGATCCCTCGTTCGGGCCGGTGCTCATGTTCGGGCTCGGCGGCGTGTACGTGGAGCTGCTGCGCGACGTGACGTTCCGCGTCACGCCGGTCACCGACCGCGACGTGGCCGAGATGGTGCGCGCGGTGCGCGGCTCCAAGCTGCTCGAGGGCTGGCGCGGCGCGCCCGCGGCCGACACCGCCGCACTCGAGGAGTGCATCCTGCGGCTGTCGCAGCTGGTGGGCGAGGTGCCCGAGATCGCGGAGCTCGACCTGAACCCGTTGAAGGTGCTGCCGGCCGGCCGTGGCTGCATGGCGGTGGACGCCCGCGTGGCGGTGCGCGCGTGAGCGAGCCGAAGCAGGTCGCCGCCGGCGCCGGCCTGGGGCCACTGAACGACGTCCTGCCGCGCCTCATCGAGGCGCTGTCCGACGCCGTGGTGGTGCTCGATCGTCGCGGCCACGTGGTGGCGGCGAACCAACGCTTCGCGAACGCGTTCGGCTCTGCCGGTCCGGCCGTGCCGGGTCGGCCGTGCCCGCGCGTGGGCTCGTGCATGCCGGGCGAGCTCTCGGATCCCGGCACGCCGTGTGTGGCGTGCGAGATCGCGCGCAGCAAGGAACCGCGCCGCGTGCTCCAGATCCTGCCCGACACGACCGGTCAGCGCCGGCGCTGGGAGGCCACGCTCAATCCGGTGCTCGACGACCTCGGCGAGGTGAGCCTCGTGGTCGAGGTGTGGCGTGACATCACCGACCGCTCGCAGCTCGAGGCCCAGCTCGCGCACAGCGAACGGCTGGCCTCGCTGGGACTGCTGGCTGCGGGCGTGGCGCACGAACTCAACAACCCGCTGGCGTCCGTGCTCGCCGGCGTCGAGAGCCTGCAGCGCCTGGTCGACCGCGTCACGCTACCGGGCGACGAAGATGAAGAAGCCCGGGAGGTGCTGCGCCTGCTCGAACAGGAGACACGGCGCTGCTCCGAGACCACCGACAAGCTGCTGCTGCTCGGCCAGCAGCATTCGTCGCGACCGGTATGGATGGACCTGAATCGCGCCTCGCTCGACACTCTGGCGCTGCTGCGCTTCGCCACCCGCAAGCAGGGCATCGTCGTGAGCACGCAGCTCACCGACGGCCTGCCGCCCGTGTGGGGCCGCGAGGGCGCGTTGCGCGGCACGCTCATGAACCTGTGCCTGAACGCCGTGCAGGCCATGCCGGCGGGCGGCAACCTGGTGCTGCGCACGCGCGCGACCGCCGAACACGTGGCCTACGAAGTCGAGGACGACGGTCCCGGGATCTCGCCCGAACACCTGGCACGCATCTGGGATCCGTTCTTCACCACCAAACCCGTGGGTCAAGGCACCGGCCTCGGACTTTCGATCACGCAGCGCATCGTCACCGATCATGGCGGCGACATCCGGGTGGCGAGCACGCCCGGACGTGGAGCATGTTTCACGGTGACGCTCCCCTTGCGGAGCGGTGGAGGCGAGATTGGCTGAACGTTCCATCCTGTTCGTCGATGACGAAGCGTCGTTCCGCACGCTGACCAGCCGGGAACTCGCGCGCGCGGGCTACCGCGTGGAGCAGGCCGGCAACCTCACCGAGGCGCGCCGCGCACTGGGGCGGCAGGGCTTCGACCTCGTGCTGCTCGACGTGCGCATGCCCGACGGCTCGGGTCTCGACCTGCTGCCCGAGATCCGCGAACTGTGGCCGGCCACCGAGGTCGTCATGCTCACGGCTTACGGCACCGTCGAAGAGGCCATCCGCGCCATGAAGCAGGGCGCGCACGATTTCCTCACCAAGCCGTGCCGGCTGTCCGAGCTCGAGGCCGTACTCGCCAAGGCGCTGGAGAAGCAGGCGCTGCAGCGCAGCCATGACGCGCTGTCGCGCGACGTGCAGCGCATGTCGCCGAGCACCGCGATCATCGGCGAGACCTCGGACATGCGCGAGATGTTCCACCTGCTCGAGCGCGTCGCCCCCACCGACACCACCGTCTTGATCCGCGGCGAGAGCGGCGTGGGCAAGGAAGTCGTGGCCCGCGAGGTGCACCGCCTGTCATTGCGCGCACGCCAGCCGTTCATCGTGGTGGACTGCGCCTCACTGCACGAGCACCTGCTGCAGAGCGAGCTGTTCGGCCACGAGAAGGGTGCCTACACCGGCGCGATCTCGCTCAAGCGCGGCCTGTTCGAGGTGGCGCACGGCGGCACGATCTTCCTGGACGAGATCGGTGAACTCACGCCGGCGCTACAGGTGCGGCTGCTGCGCGTCCTTCAAGATCACACGTTCCGCCGGCTGGGCGGCAACGCCGACATCACGGTCGACGTGCGCGTGATCGCGGCCACGAACCGCTCGCTCGAATCCATGATCAAGGACAAGTCGTTCCGCGAGGACCTGTTCTTCCGCCTGTCCGTGGTGCCCCTCGTGATCCCGCCGCTGCGCCAGCGCCGCGAGGACGTGGCCAAGCTGGTCGAGCACTTCGTGCGCAGCTCGAGCGTGGCGCCCAAGCGCGGCACGCGCGTCTCGCCCGAGGCCATGGACGTCCTGCTGCGCTACGCGTGGCCGGGCAACGTGCGCGAACTCGAGAACGTGGTCGAACGCGCGCTCATCCTGTGCGACGACGGCATCGTGCGCCCCGAGCACCTGCCCATGGGCGTGCGCATGGCCCAGGCGTTCGAACCCGAACCCGGCGAAGGCGATTGGCCGAGCCTCGAGGAGGTCGAGCTGCGTTACATCCGGCGCGTGCTCGAGCACAGCAAGGGACACCGCCAGAACGCCGCGCGCGTGCTGGGGATCAGCGAACGCAACCTGTACCGCAAGCTCAAGGAGCTCGAGCCGCGCGACCCGAGCACCACCGAGCCCGACCCCGCGGTCGCCGACGAGTAGCGCCACCCCGCCACGCCGACCCC
>JBEBGT010000029.1:0-15578 GCA_040081365.1 Candidatus Eiseniibacteriota bacterium
GGGTGTGGCGCATGAGGTGTCCGCGGCAAGGCAGAGGGATCGCGACGGTGACCGATGCCGCCGCCGGGGCGGCACCGGCCGAGCATAGCAGCCACTCACGCGCGGCGGGCGGCGGAACTCGCGCCCGGTCGGCCGAGCGGCGGCCGCCGGCACCAGAATTCACACCGACTGCCGGGTGGTGACGCGCTATGCTCGACCAGGCGCGCTGGCGAGCGCCGCCAAGTCGGCGGTGACGCGGCCAGTGTGCTCGCGAGGCCGCGGTCGGACGGCAACCGAGAGGATGTCATGCGGATCGGCTTCCCCACATCAAGGCGCTGTTGCGGGATCGCGCTCCTGGCCCTGTCGCTGCTGCCCGTGCGGGCCATGGCCGACTGCGCTGGAGCGATCACCGGCTCGGGCTCCGCGACGTTCTATTCCTACGCCACCGGCGCGGGCGCCTGCAGCTATGTGGGCAATGACTTCTCACCGAACGTGGTGGCCGTGGGCCCCGCCGACTACGCCGGCTCGCAGATGTGCGGGCGGCTGTTGCGCGTGACGGGCCCCTTGGGTTCGGTGGACGTGCGCGTCGTGGACCTGTGCCCGTCGTGCGGCCCCGGCGAGCTGGACATGAACGCGCCGGCGTTCGCCGCCATCGCCAACCCGCTTGCCGGAAGCGCGACGGTGAGCTGGACCACGATCCCCGACGACGATCCGGGCACGATCTTCCTGCAGCTGATCAACGGCGGGAACCCGTTCTTCATGCAGATCCTGCCGCTCTACTCGCGCTATGGCATCGCCTCGCTCGAATACCTGGGGCCGAGCGGGTTCGTGGCTGCCCGGCGCGAGTCGTACAACTACTTCACGCTCGATGGCGCCCTGGGCGTGCCACTGCCGTTGGCGAGTCCGTTCACGATCCGCCTCACCGACGTCAACGGCCAGCAGCTCGTCATGGGCACGATTCCGCTGGTCGCCGGTCACCTGCACGCGAGCGGTCAGCAGTTCCCGTTCTGTTCGTCGGCCGACGCGCCGGCGCCGGGGCTGCCCCCGGCGCTCGCGCTGCACACGCCCGTCCCGAATCCGTCGCGCCACCGCGCCGTACTGGGGTTCGACACCGCGCGCGAGGGTGACGTCCTGCTGCGGCTCTACGATGCCAGCGGTCGCCGGGTGCGCACGCTCGTGCGGCAGCACTTCGCCGCGGGGCGGCATCAGGTGCTGTGGAACGGAACCGACGATGCCGGGCGTGCGGTGGCACCGGGCGTGTACTTCTGTCGAGTGACCGCCGGCACGGAAGTGGACCAGCGGCAGGTCGTCGTCGCGGAGTGAACCCGAGCGACGCCCGTCGTCCCGCGTCGCGTATCCCACGCACCGCGCGCCGTCTTCCACAGCATCCCGGAGCAAGCACACCATGCCCGAAGTATTGCGACTGATGGGCGTGTTCGCGCATCCCGATGACGAATCGTTGGGATTCGGTGGCACGCTGGCGCGCTACGCGGCGGAAGGCGTGCACACGTCGCTCGTCGTGGCCACGCACGGTCAGGCGGGGCGTTACCGCGGCATCCTGCCCGGCGCAGAGGGGCACCCGGGCACCGACGAGCTGGCTCGGATCCGTGAGCGCGAACTGCGCGCGGCCGCGCAGGTGCTGGGAGTGCAGGACCTGTCGCTGCTCGGCTACCGCGATCAACAGCTCGACCGCGCCGAGCCGCGCGAGGTGATCGGGCGCATCGCGGCGCACCTGCGGCGCGTGCGGCCGCAGGTCGTGCTGACGTTCGCGCACGACGGGGCCTATGGGCATCCGGATCACGTGGCGATCAGCCAGTTCACCGCAGCCGCGATCGTCGCGGCGGCGGATGGCGGTTTCGCCGCGCCGACACGGGATCGTTCGTACGCTCCGCACGCCGTGGCCAAGCTCTACCACCTGGCCTGGCCGCGCACCGCGATGGCCGCCTATGAAGAGGCGTTCCGCCGCATGGTCTCGAACGTCGATGGCGTCGAGCGCGAGGCGGCCGCGTGGCCGGAGTGGTCGCTCAGCTGCGTCATCGATACCCACGCCCATTGGGAGCAGGTCTGGCGAGCGGTGTGCTGCCATGAGTCGCAGGTCACGGCGTACGAGAAGCTGCAGCACCTGTCGCCCGCGAGCCACGAGGGACTGTGGGGCTGGCAGTCGTTCTACCGGGCCATGAGCACGGTGAATGGCGGGCGTGCGCGGGAAACGGATCTGTTCGAAGGGCTGCGGTAAGCGGCCGCGGCGTCCGGGGTGGACGAGCCGGTCCATGGCCGCGCGAGCCGAGTCGCGGGCCTGGTCTCGCGCCGCGCGGTGTGCGCCGCGACCGCGGACCCGGCGCGCTGGGTGAACACACCCATCGCCACTCGGCCTCGCCAGCGCGCCGTACCGGATGCCTCATGTTCGTCGGTTCGCGCACGATGCTAACCCGGTGACCGGCCGGCACGGTGCAGCCCGCACGCGGGATCCCGTGAGCCCCCCCTGGCCGAAGGTGCAGGGCTTGAGCACGGCCCGCAACGGCCTGCGAGTCGAGTCGTGACGGCGGCGTTGCCGGCCCGGATGACGGGACAGGGAAGGGACCGAGGGGCAAGGGGCATGGCCGACGAACGCGATCCACGCGGCGCTCCCACACCGCCGCACCAGCCGGGGCGCACGAGCCGCGACGGGCACGAGAGCCCGAACGCGGGCGCATGGCCGCTGGCATGGCGGGCGGTGCTCGTCGCGGTGGTGCTCGTGGCGGTGGCCATCACCGGTGCGCTGCTCTCGACCACACCACAACAGCGGCGCTGGTTCGACAACACGCATTGGACGCTCTCGTACACGAGTGCGGCGCTGCTGGCATGGCTGGGTGTGCGACACGCGGCGAGCGCCGACCGCGCCGCCCGGCGGTGGTTCGCGCGCGGATTGTCGGCCTACGCGTTCGGTCAGGTGTTGTGGGATGTGCAGGTGCTCGTGGGCTGGAATCCATTCCCGGGCCCTTCGGACCTGTTCTACCTGCTGCTCGGGCCTTGCTGCGCGGTGGGGTTCGCGATCGAGTTGCGCGAGCGCACCACGCCCCAGCGCCGTCAGGTGGCGGCACTCGATGCGGCGGCCGTCGCCATCGCGACGCTGGCACTGACGCTGGCCACCTACCTGCCGTTGCGCGGACACCACACGGCGTTCCAGATGGTCGTGCTCATGTCGTACCCCGTGGGCCTGTCGACCGCGGCGTGCATCGGCCTGGTGCTGGTGCCCACGCTTCGCCTTCGGGCCGCGGTGGGCTGGATCGCACTCCTGGCTGCCATGACCGCGAACGCGGGGCTGTGGATGAGTTGGAATGCGCGCACGCTCGAAGGCACGCTGGCGGATGGCACGGTGTACAACGCCCTGTTCTCGGTGACCGCTCTGGTCATGGGCGTGGGTGCGATGCGCTGGCGGACTCCGGAACACCCCGAGGAGCGCTGGGAGCGCTACTACGAGGGCGTGCTCCGGTTGGCCCCGCTGCTGGTGGTCGTGGGTGCGGCGCTCGCCATGTTGATCGTGACCACGCACGCGGGGGTGTCCCCGTTCGTGCTCAGCACCACCGCCATCTGCGCTGCCGCCGTGGTCATGTTGGCGATCGTGCGGCAGGGGCTTCTGCTGCGCGAGCGTGATCAGCTCCTGGAAGCGGAGCGCATGTTCCGCACGCTGTTCGACTCCGCGCCGGACGGCATCCTGCTCCTGGCGGGCGAGCGCTTCGTGGACTGCAACCCGAGTGCCGCGCGCATGTTCGGACTGTCGCGCGAGGAGCTGTGCCTGCGCACGCCGTTCGACCTGTCGCCGGACACCCAGCCCGACGGGCGCACCTCGCGCGAGGCCGGTGCGGAGTACATCCACGCCGCGATCGCGGGCCGGCAGCCGCTCTTCCCGTGGCAGCATCAACGCGCCGACGGCACACGGTTCGATGCCGAAGTCACGCTGGTGGCGGTCGCGCGGCCCCATGGGGCCCTGATCCAAGCCACGGTGCGAGACGTCACCGACCGGATCGAGGCCGAAGCCACGCGGCAACGGCTCGAAGAGCAACTGCGGCAGGCCGCCAAGCTCGAGGCCGTGGGCCGCCTCGCGGGCGGCGTGGCGCACGACTTCAACAACCTGCTCACGGTGATCCTGGGCACCCTCGAGCTGGCCCAGCTGCGCCTGCGCCCCGGCGACCCCATCGCGCGCGACATCACCGAGACGCGGGCGGCCGCGCAGCGTGCCGCCGGGCTCACGGCGCAGCTCCTGGCGTTCAGCCGCAAGCAGGTCGTGACGCCGGTGGTGCTCGACCTGACTCGCCGGGTGGAACAGACGCTCGAGTTGGTTCGGCGCCTGATCGGCGAGGACATCGCACTCGACTTCCGCGGTACGGACGCGTGCTCCGTGCTCGCGGACCCCACGCAGCTGGAACAGGTGCTGGTGAACCTGGCGGTGAATGCCCGCGATGCGATGCCCGGAGGCGGTCGCCTGACCATCGTCGTGCGACACGCCGAGCTCGACGAGGCCACGAGCCGCACGCTGCCCGGCGCGCGGCCGGGCGCGTACGGCTGCCTCGCGGTCGAGGACACCGGGCCGGGTGTGCCGGCCGACATCGCCGCGCGTGTGTTCGAGCCGTTCTTCACCACCAAAGCGTTCGGCCGCGGTACGGGTCTGGGGCTGGCCACGGTGCGCAGCGTCATGGAGCAGTGCGGTGGCTTCGTGGTGCTCGACACCGCCGAGGGCCGCGGGGCACGTTTCGAGTGCTACTTCCCCGAGGTCGCGGGTCATCCGCAGCCGCAGGCCCCCAGCACGGACGCCGCGCTGCGCGGCGGGCTCGAGACCATCCTGCTGGTGGAGGATGAACCCACGCTCCGTGAACTCGTGGAGCGCATGCTCACCACGCTCGGCTATCGCACGATCACAGCGGAGTCCGGCCCGGGAGCATTGTCGTTGCCACCGGGCGTGCTGGCCGGCGTGGATTTGGTGCTCACGGACGTCATCATGCCCGGCATGAGTGGACGTCAGATGTACGAACTGCTGCGTGCGTCACGGCCCACATTGCCCGTGGTCTACATGTCGGGCTACACGGACCAGATCATCGCCCCGCATGGCGTGCTGGAGCCGGGCACGCACTTCCTGCAGAAGCCGTTCACGCAGGCCGACCTCGCCGCCGTGCTGCGCACGGCATTGGAGCGAGCCGCCACACACGACTCCGGGCGCTGAAACGCCCCCGGGCCGTTGCCCGGGGGCGTTCATGCGTTCGGGTTCACGGCCCTCGTTCACTTCGCGGCGGGCGCGCTCCACTGCTGGATCAGGTTCTCCACGTTCTTCCGGGCCGGCTCGTCGGGAGCCTGCTTCAGGGCCAGCTTCGCGCTGGCGACCGCTTTGGCGTTGTCGCCCTGCACGGCGTAGGCGCGCGCCAGACCCAGATTCACCGGCCACTGGTTGGGGAAGCGCTTGGCGTTCATCTGGAACACCTTCATGGCCAGCTCGTTCTCCTTCTGCCCCTGCAGCTCGCGGCCGAGCTGGTGCACCGCCAGCACCGTGACGCCCGATGTGGCCATGGCCTGTTCGAGCGACTTCAAGCCGGCGTCGCGCTGGCCGTTGGCGATCTGCAGCTGGGCGAGCGTCTTGAGCGTGGTGAAGTTCGCTTCTCCGAAGAACGGCGTGTTCACGGCGCCCTGCGCCCACACGAGGCCCTGGTCCAGATGCGTTCGGGTGCTGAGGCAGAACTGCGCCGCGCGTTCCCAGTTCACCCACGTGAACGATTGCTCATTGCGCATCTCGCGCTGGATCTGCGCGAAGTAGAGCTCGTTCATGTTCGGCACCGCGATCGTGAACGGGACGGCCAGCTTCTCCCACTTGAGCGCGCACGTCGCGCGATCCGCCTGGCGGTCCGTGAACTCGTACGTCAGCCACTCGTGGTATTCGGACTCGGCGGGCTTCGTCGTCACGCGCAGCGCGTCCTCTTTGGGGTCGTAGCTGAAACTTCCCCACGACGTGCTGTTGCGGCTGAAGATGATCGTCCACGACTCCTTGCCGGGGATCATGTGCAGTCCGTAAGTCCCGGCCGCGAGCGGCTGGCCCTCGATCTTCACGTCGTGCGAGAACGACACGGTCGTGTTCTCGTTGGCACCCGCGCGCCACGGGCATTCCTTGCAGTCGCGAAAGCCCAGATCGGTGAGGCCGTAGGGCACGAGCTCGCCCCAGATGTGCCCCGTGCGGTCGCGACCGTCCGGCCCGTGCACATCGGGGCTGTGGTAGTCGACGGTCACCTGTACGAGCCCGATCCACTGCGACACCTGGGCGTGCTGGTTGTCGCCGTCGGGTGGGCGCGAGAGCCCCTGGCACCGGGCCGGTACGGGAGCGAGCATCAGTGTCGTGAGTGCGATGAAGAGTGCACAGCGGCGCAGCATCGGAGCCTCCTCGTCTGGCGAACATCGGGTTCCCGGTGCGCGGAGCCTACGCCCGGGGAGTGCTGTCCGGAGACGCGCGGACGGTCTCACACGGCTCGGCGCGGCAGATCGTCGTGCGAGCGTGGGGAGGGGTGCATGGTCTGCGCCACACGCGCGGCGGCGTCCTACCAGATGCGCGGGGCCCAGTGCGCGCTGGTGGCCATGCGCGCCTGCCAGGCTTCACCCAGGCGCTCGGCGAGCAGGCGGTCTTCGCGACGGCACCACCAGGCGCTCGTGGCGATGGCCGGCAGCGTGAGCACGAGCCAACCCCACATCGTGCCCGCCGCGAGCGGCAGCGCCAGATAGAAGAGCACGCGCGTGGCCACGTCCGGTTGCCGCACGCCCGGCACGCCATGACGCGTGCTCCAGCGCAGCAGTGCGGCCGTGCAGGCGAGCGCGATGCCGAGCGCGTTGCCCCAGCCGTTCGCGATCGCGCCGCCGTGCGGCCGGATGAGCAGGTAGAACGCCAGCACCGACACGAACACGATCGCCCCCAGCGCGCGCGGTGCACGCACGCCGGAACGCAACGCATCGCCGCCCGCGCGGCGCGCCAGGCGGTCCGTCACGCCGTAGAGCGCGATCAGGGTGCCGCTGGTGCCGAAGCGAAGCAGTGCGAAGTCGAAGTCCAAGGGACCCTCGTGGCGGTCGAGTGCAGCCGGCGCAGGAAAGCGGGACCCGGGGATTATCGGCAGCGCGGCCGATTGCACAAGGGGGGGCGGGCCCCGAGCCCCAACTGAGCACGCGGAATCAATCCCCAATGCGTGTCCGGGTCGCCGAAACCGCCTCGGAGTTGCCGTTTCAGGGCCGTGTCAAAGCGTGCGCACACCCCGAAACCGCATGTGCCCCCGGGCATCTCAACGCCCCGTGCGCCGGCATCCGGTGCATGACGCAGCACTCGGAACTCTGACCGATACGACTCCTTCCCGTTCATCCAGGAGCCTCACCTCATGAACATCCGCAAGAGCCTTCTCGCCGCCGCCGCGCTGCTCGCGGTCTCGGCGTTGCCGTCTTTCGCTGCTGCCGGGCAGTACGGTCTGGGCTACTTCCGCGCGGCCGCGCCGGTGGGCGGCCGCATCTGGTTCACCGACAAGGTCGCGCTCGATGCCGGCTTCGGGATCGACTACAACAAGCCCGATGGCGGTGACTCGCAGACGTCCTACACGTTCGACGCCGGTGTGCCGTTCGTCGTGGCCGAGTCGGGCAGCGCCAAGTTCTTCGTGCGCCCGGGCATCACGTACGCCACGTCGCCCTCGCCGGTGGTGGCGGACCCCGACAACAAGACCACGCAGTTCTGGGTGAGCGGCTCGTTCGGTGTCGAGTACTTCTTCACCGATCGCTTCAGCGTCCAGGCCGCGCACGGGCTCGTGTACAAGTCGGTCGACCCGGATCAGGCCGGCACGAAGTCGACCTCGATCCAGAGCGAGGACTTCGGCATCTCGAACATCGGCTTCCACTTCTACTTCGGCGGCTCGAAGTAAGCGGGCGCCGCACCCGGGCGGCCGGGGCCGATCCCCCGCACGGCGCGAGCCGGCGGCGGGGTGGGAAGGGTCAGAGCCCGAACCCGAAGGGCGGGGGAGAACATTCCCCCGCCTTTCGCATGACCGCGGCACTGGTGGCCAGAGCATCCCTTCCGTTACGCTGCGGCGCATGACCCCTGAACCCAACATCCCGGTGCGTATCGTCCGCCTGCCGCACGCCGAAGGCCTGGGGCTGCCGGCCTATGAGACTTCCGGCTCCGCCGGCATGGACGTGCGCGCCGCCGTCGACGCGCCGCTGTCGCTGGCACCGGGCGCGATCGCGCTCGTGCCCACCGGCCTCACCATCGAAGTGCCGCCGGGCTTCGAGATGCAGGTGCGCCCGCGTTCGGGACTCGCCGCCAAGCACGGCATCACGCTGCCGAACAGCCCGGCCACCATCGACTCGGACTATCGGGGCGAAGTGCGTGTGATCGTGCAGAACTTGGGGCACGAGCCGTTCGTGGTCGAACGCGGCATGCGCATCGCCCAGTTCGTGCTCGCGCGCGTGCCGCGCGTGGAGTGGATCGAGGCCGAAGCGCTCACGGCCACCGACCGCGGCGCCGGCGGCTTCGGTCACACCGGCGCGAAGTAGACCGCGAAGCGGGCCGCGGAAAAGCCCGCGATCAGCGCTTCTTCTTGCTGCCGAGCTCCACCGGCGCCGGATTCGCCTTCGCGAACGCCGCCGCCTTCTTCTGCGACTTGTCGGCGGCCGCCTGCTTCTTGTCGCGTTCCTTCGACTTCGGGGACTTGTCACCCATGGGGTGCCGCCTGTCGTGCGAGGAACTTCGGTGCCCTGATGCTGAGTGCACAGTAGCACCTTCGCCGGCAAGTGCGGCCGACGATCGCTCGATTCCGTCTTCGGCCGGTCACGCCGCGCGCTTCGCTCCCACGTAGAGCACCGAACGCTCGGTGATGCCGTGTTCGCGGAACGTGGGGGTGCCGAACGCGTTCGCGCCGTACTCGGCGATGTCCCAGCCCGATTCGCGCAGCCGCGCGAGCCAGTCCGTCTTACAGTACATGCGCACATGGTCGCCCTGTCCGAAGCGCTGCCAGCGCACGGTGGGGTCCGTGATCGTCACGTCTTCGTCCGTGCGCGTGGCCGTGGTCATGATCGGCACCATCAGGATGGCGCGCCCTTGCGGTGACAGCACGCGGCACAGCTCGCGCATCGCACGGCGGTCGTCGGTCACGTGCTCCAATACATGCGAACACACGATGAGGTCGAACGAGCCGTCCTCGAACTGCGGCATGTCGCAGATGTCCACCTGCTCGTCGGCCAGCTCGGGGTCGAGGTCGCCCGAGCGATAGTCCACGTCGGGCAGCGCGCGCAGCCAGCGCGCCAACGCCTTGCCCGGCGCGATGTCGAGCACGCGCAACAGCTCGCCGGCGGGCCACTTCAGGTGGTCGCGTACGTAGAGCGCGTACAGGCGGTCGCGATCCGAGGCCTCGCAGTGCGGGCAGCCATAGCCGCCCAGGTTGATCGTCTCGAAGTCTTCCAGCGAGTAGGGCACGTTCAGCTGGTGCTGGAACCGCACGTAGGGCTCGGCGATCGGGATGAAGTTGGGGAACGTCTTCGTGCACACCGGGCAGTTGCGCATCACACCCTCTGGCCTTCCCGCCGTACTTCCACGGCGCAGCGTTCGTTGTTCGTCCACGGGATGCCCGCGAGCTTCAACTGCCAGTACTCGGGGTCGTCGCGGTGCAGGTCCCAGCCCAGGTGATACAGCGCGCGCCGCGAGCGTTCGATGCGGCCGTGGCGCGACAGTGTGTTGAGCAGCACGTGATCCACGAGTGGCAAGTCATCCGGGAAGTGGCGCTCGTACGCGGCCCGCTTGAGCCCGAGGAGCCAGACGCCCATGGCATGACCGTTCAGGTCGGGGTCGTGGCCCGAGTTCGGGGGCACGTAGTTCTCGAGCGACAGGCTGAACCCCGACACCACCAGCGCGGGGTCGGACTGCATGCGGCGCGTCTCGGCGATCCAATCGAGCCCGTCGGGCACCACCAGGTCGAGGTCGGTGAACAGGAAGAAGTCTTCACTGTCATCCGGGGGCGAGAGCTCATAGCCCGTGCGCAGAGCGTTGCCGCGGATGTTGTCCTCCAGGCCCAGAAACAGGTCGATCGCGCCACACTCCACCTGCGCGTCCGCCCACGCCGCGATGGCGTCCGAGTTCACGCTCTTGTTGTCCACCACCACCAACCGGAAGCCCTCGCCGGCGTTCCTCCGTAGGCTCTCGACCGTGCGTTGGATGTACTGCGGCACGCGCCAGCCCACGCCGTACACGGTGATCATGCGGCCCCCCGCGCATCGGCCGGTTCCGCGGTGGCGGCCAGCACCGCACCGCCGGCGAGCAGCGCGTCGAGCTGTGCGTCGGTCACCGTCACGCCCTCGGCCGCCAGCGTCTCGCGCCACAGCGTGCGCGCGCGATCGAGCAGCCGCCGCACGTCGCCACCGCGGCCAGCCTGCTTGAGCCGCGTGGCGCAGGCCTGCAGCACGGCGGCCGGCTTCTCGCCGGCTTTGTGCAACGCCGTACTGGCGCGCGCGAAGCGGGTGTCGTCCTTGGCCAGCACGCTGGCCGCGGCCAGCAGCGCGAGCGTGGGCGCATGACCGGCGTCCTGCGCCAGGCGCTTCTCACACTGCTGCAGCGTCTCGCCGTAGCGGCCGCGGCACAGCTCGGACAGCGCCAGGTTGTACGCCGCCTCGCGGCAGCCCGCATCGTGCGTGAGCGCTTCGCGCGCCGCGCGTACCGAGCGTTCGAACTGGCAGGTCTCGAGGTACGCCGTGCCCAGGTTCATCCACGCGAGCGCCAGGCGATCGGCACCGGGCATGGCCACATAGCGCGTCCACAGCTCGATCGCCTCCTCGTGCCGCGACACCACACCGGCCTGCACCGCCAGCTCGTAGAGCGCGGCGCGGTCCTGCGGCGTGGCCGCCGCCTTCTTGCGCGCCAGTTCGTAGTAGGCCCCTGCCTTTTCACGCTCACGTTCCGCCTGCAGCGGCCCGTAGTGATGCACGGGGATGTCCAGTGCCCGCACCGTCATGCCGTGGCGGCGCAGCGCGTCGTCCACGACCTCGTGCAACGCGCCCTCGAAGCGCACGCGCGGGTCGTTCCGGAACAGCCGCACCTTGCGGCTCGGGTACCAGCCACTGCCCGCCTGCTCGGCGGAGTACGCACCATCGTTCGAGGTGAAGCCGGTGAGCGACGCGTCGTGCGTGTAGTTGCGGGTGGTGAGCACGTAGCCCGCGGCCTCCGGCGTGCCGGCCTCGCCGCGCACGATCGACCGCAGGCGCAGCAGGTCAGAGCCGGCGATCGCCTCATCGGCGTCCAGCACCAGGATCCAGTCACCACTCGCCGCCGCCAACGATGCGTTGCGTGCCGCGGCGAAGTCGCCGCCCCACTCGATCGTGCTCACGTGTGCGCCTAGCGCAAGCGCGATGTCCACCGTGCGGTCCACCGAGCCGGTGTCGACCACGATGGTCTCGTCCGCCACCGGCGTCACGCTGCGTAAGCTGCGCACCAGGTTCCCGGCCTCGTTCTTCACGATCATCACCACGGACAGCGTGCCGACGTGGTGGGTGGGGTCGGCGATGGTATGCGGCCCCACCTGCGCTCGCACGCCGAGTGCCGCCCGCAGCAGGCCTTCGTCGAGCTCGAACCACTCGATCGCGTTCTCGATCTGTGCCATGGCCTGCTCGCCCTCGCCGCCGTGCTGCAGCAGGTCGATGAGCGCGAACGTGAGGCCGCGGTGCACCGGGTGCAGCCCGCGCGCCTCGCGGACGAGCCGCGTGGCGCTCTCGGTCTGGCCGAGCGACTTGGCGGCGGCACACAGGAACTCGAGCGTGTCGGGGCTCTCGGGCGACAACGTGAGTCCACGCTCGAACAACTGCAGCGCCTGCGGGCCCGGATCGCGCGCCCACAGCAGTGCGCCCAGGTTGGCGTAGGGCTCGCCATAGCCGCGGTCGGCGGCGATGGCGGCGTTGAAGCACGCGGTGGCGGTGTCCACGTCGCCGGCTTGGTAGGCGATCAGGCCCTTCATGTTGAGTGCGCGTCCGCGCACGTCGAGGTCGTCGTCCACGCTCTCCACCAGCCGCGTGGCGGCTTCGAATCCGCCCATGGCGAAGTGGGCACGTGCGGCCAACAGGCGCGTGCGCGCATCGGCAAGCCCGCTCGGCAACTGCTGGAGTACGTCGAGCGCGTCCTTCGGGTGTCCCGCGCGCACCAACATGCACGCCAGCGCCAGGTAGGGCGTGGACTCGGCCGGCGTCACTCGGATGGCTTCGAGGCACAGTTCCACCGCCTCCTGGAGCCGGCCGGTGTGGTCCAGCACGTGCGCCTTCTCGAGCGCTTCCAACAGCAGCACGCGCCGTCCTTGCGGGTCGGTCGCGTGCGGGTGATACCACTTCTCGGCGAAGCGGCCGCGGTTCTGCGTCATCATCACCCGATGATCGATCCCGTTCCCGATGAACGTCCGGCTACCGTAGTGGTGGATGAACACGTCGGCGGCGATCAGGTTGCGATAACCCGCCAGCTCGGCGCGCAGGCACAGGTCGTCGTCCTCGAAGTTGCCGGTGCCGAAGCTCTCGTCGAGTCCGCCGATGCGCTCGATGAGCGCGGCGCGCATGAGCATGCAGAAGCCCACGACGCGCGGCGCGAACGTGCGCTGGCTGCGATGGCGTTCGCGCCACGCGGCGGCGTACGCATCCAGCGCGGGCACGCCGGCGTAGTCGGGGCACTCGGCCTTCTGCCGGCCGCTGATCTGGTTCGTCACCGGGCCCACGATGCCGGCGCCGGGCGTGCGCTCCAGGGCTTCGAGCATGCTGCTCAGCCAGTGATCACTCACCACGACGTCGTTGTTGAGCAGCATCACGTATTCGCCGCTCGCCACTGCCAGGCCCTGGTTGCAGCCGCGCGCGAAGCCCTCGTTGCGGGCGTTCTCGACGAGCTTCCAGTCGGGGTGGCTCGCGACCTGCGCGCGCAGCCAGTCCACGGTGCCGTCGGTGCTGCCGTTGTCCACGAACACCAGCTCGTACGGCGTGCCGGCGTGCTGCTCGATGCTCGCCACGCATTCCTGTGTGTACGCGAGCTGGTTGAGCGTCAGGATCACGATCGACACGCGGCCGCGCACGCGGCCGGCGGTCACGGCCGGGGCGGTGCTGGCGCCGTGCCGGTGGTCGCACACGCGTAACGCCTCGGTCCACGCCCACTTGCCATCGCTCTCGACCACCGCGTCCGGTGCGACCTTGCCCAGCCAGCGTTCATGCAGCCGCGCGATGTTCTGGCTCACCTTTGTGAACCGCTGCGCACCGCTCTTCGACTCATGGTGGGTCAGCACGCTGGCCGGCTCGTACACCAACAGCGCGCCGGCGGACTGCAGCTTGAGGCACAGGTCGATGTCCTCGTAGCCGTTCCAGAACCCTTCGTCGAATCCGCCCGCCGCGTCGAAGTCCGCCTTGCGCACCAGCAGGCACGCCGCGGTCAGCGCTTGGTATCGGCGCCGCAGGTTGGCGTCGGGCAGGTCCGCGCTCGCACCGTAGTGGACGTGGCGCGCCACCAACGGGTCCGGCAGCTTGCGGTCGTCGATGAGCAGCACACCCGCGTGCTGAAGCGTGCCGTCCGGGAACAGCAGCTTCGAGCCCACGGCGACGACCCGTGGGTCGTCGTCGAGCACGGCGAGCAACGGCTCCAGCCAGTGATCGTGCGCTTCGGTGTCGTTGTTGAGGAACAGCACATTGGCGCTGCGAGCGGCGGCAGCCCCCACGTTGCAGGCGCGCGCGAAGCCCAGGTTGTCGGGGTTGCGGATCACCCGCACGCGCGCTTCATGCGCCGTCAGGAACTCGGCGGTGCCGTCGGTGGAGCCGTTGTCGACCACGATGATCTCGGCGAGGCCGTCCGCGGTATGGCGTGCCAGGGATTCCAAGCACGGCCGCGTGAACTCGAGCTTGTTGTACACCGGAATCACGATGGACACGCGCGGCAACGCGTTCGTGGGCTGCGGATCGGAGTGCGGCATGGAGTCGTCCTCGGGGTGGGATGGGGTCACAACGGGAGAGCGGGAGTGCAGGCCGGTCGGTCACATGGCGGTGGCCTCGGCCCACGCCAGCGAGGCCACGTAGGCCTGGTCCAGGGTCTGGTCGGGCACGGGATGGTGCTTCAGCATCTCGGCGAGTGCGGCCCAGTCGCCGCGTTCGTAGGCCGTCACCAGGTCGAGCACCGGTCCCAGCGGGGCGCGGTGCTCGAGCACCGCCGCGCGCACACTGTCCGACACCGCCAGGCCGTCCAGGATCTCGCGAGCCGGCCGCCCCACCATGGTGTCGATCAGCGTCAGCATGCCGGCCAGGAACAGCTCGTCATGATGCTGGTCCTCGAGTCCCCTGGATTCGCCGATCTGTTGCGCGAAGTGCGCGCGCGACAGCGCGGTCACGAGCAGCTCGTGCGGCCGGTCCTCGCACAACGACATCATGGCCAGCATGATCGCCCAGCGCCGCAACGGGCGTTCGCCCAGCAACTCGAGCGCATGCCGGATGGACTCGACCTCGTGCCGCCAGCCGAACGACGCCGAGTTCAGGAACCGCAGCAGCCGCACGGTGAGCCCGACGTCGGCGCGGAACAATTCCTCGATGCGCCCGATCGAGGTCTCGGCAGCACTGGTCTCGGCCACGAATCGCAGCACGCTCAACTTGGATGGCGGCAGGTCCCGGACCTCGACCATCTGCGGCTTGCAGTAGAAGTAGCCCTGCAGCAGGTCGTAGCCCGCGGCAAGTGCGGCCTGCTGTTCCTCGTGCGTCTCGACCTTCTCGGCCAACAGCTTGAGCCCGCGCGATTTCAGGTGCCCAAGCTGCGAGGGCTCCAGCGCGCGCGGCCAGCGGCGCAGGTCGGCCTTCACCATATGCACCAAGTCGAGGAAAGGCTCGGACTCCGGCGCACCCGAGTAATCGTCGAGCGCCAGCAGGTAACCATCGCGCCGCACGCGCTGCACGGCCGCCAGCACCTCGGCGTCGGGTGCGATGTCCTCGAGCAGCTCCACCACCACGCGCTCACGGGGCAGCAAACGGTGGTACTCCGACAGCAGTGCGCCGCGCGACAAGTTCACGAACGCGCGCCGGTCGCCCACCAACTGGTCGAGCCCGAACACGGTGGCGGTCTGCTCGATGTTCATGGCTGACGCCCACTCGGCATCGGTCGCGGTGTAGCGGTTCTCGGGTCCCGAGCGGAACAACAACTCGTAGCCGTAAACGCGCGCGTGCCGGTCCAGGATCGGCTGGCGCGCCGAGTACAGCACGGACCCGCTGGCCGGGAGCGCAGGCCGGGCCGCGGCAGGCGCGGCCGAGGCCGTACCGGCAGCTTCGTCCGGTCGTCCGGCAGATGCGGGCGGAAGTTCGTTCCGGTCGGGTGACTTCATGGTTCGGGGCTCCGGTGGACTGCGCATGGAACATCCAGACCAGCACCCACAAGCACGCGGCGATCCGCGCACATGTCGAGCTGAGCTGCACATCCGGGGGCGGCACCGGGGTGCTCTAGCACGGACCGTGCTAGGGGACTCCGACGGAACTCGGGCGTGACCCGAACTCGTCGTCGTGGCACTCGCCACCGCGACCTTGTTGGCCGTCGGATTCGACGACACCGCGATGAGCCGGTCCGGCACGAGGTAGCGGCG
>JBEBGT010000368.1:0-4152 GCA_040081365.1 Candidatus Eiseniibacteriota bacterium
GACAGCCTCCTCTCCTTTCCCGTGCCCGTGGGCACCGCACCCGGAGAATGCCGTGGAACTCGGGCTGTACTCGTTCGCGGAGACCACGCCGGACCCGCGCACCGGCACACGCATCTCGCCGGCGCAGCGGTTGTGCGACTTGCTCGAGGAGATCGAGCTCGCGGACCAGGTGGGACTCGATGTCTTCGGCATCGGCGAGCACCATCGGCCGGATTTCGCCGTGAGCGCTCCCGCCGTCGTGATGGCCGCGGCTGCGGTTCGCACCCGGCGCATCCGACTGTCGAGCGCGGTCACGGTGTTGAGTTCCGATGACCCCGTGCGCGTGTACCAGCAGTTCGCGACCGTCGATCTGTTGTCGGGGGGGCGCGCCGAGATCATGGCCGGCCGCGGTTCGTTCATCGAGTCCTTCCCGCTGTTCGGGTATGACCTCCAGGACTACGATGACCTGTTCGCCGAGCGGCTGGATCTGCTGCTGCGCATCCGCGCCGGGGAGCACGTCACCTGGAGCGGTGGGCATCGTGCGGCGCTCACCGGCCAGGGCGTGTATCCACGGGCCGTGCAGGACCCCCTCCCCGTCTGGGTCGCGGTCGGAGGCACGCCGCAGTCCGCCGTGCGTGCCGGGACGCTGGGCCTGCCCATGGCGCTGGCGATCATCGGTGGCATCCCGGAACGTTTCGGTCCGTTCGTGAAACGGTTCCGCGACAGCGCGGCGCAGGCGGGGCATGACTCCGCCGCGCTGCCGGTGGGGATCAACGTGCATGGCTATCTCGCGCGGGACTCCCAGCAGGCGTCGGACGAGGCGTGGCCGAGTTACGCCGAGGTCATGACGCGCATCGGCCGCGAGCGCGGCTGGCCGCCCACCGATCGCGCGCAGTTCGAGGCCGGTCGCACGTTGCGCGGTGCCCTCGCGATCGGCAGCCCGCTCGAGGTGAGCGAGAAGATCCTGTTCCAGCACGAGGTCTTCGGCCACCAGCGGCATCTCGTGCAGATGAGCGTGGGCACGCTCCCGCACGAGCAGGTCATGCGCAGCATCGAACTGTTCGGCACCGAGGTCGCGCCGGTGGTGCGCGCCGAGATCGCGCGCCGGACGGCCGGCACGGCCTCCTGACCCCGACGCGAATGGCGATGCCGTCGCGCTCCACGGCATCGCCCCACGGGGGACGAGGTGCGGCCCCCCGACCGACGAGGCGGAACGAGTTCCGGACAATCTCAGGCGGCCATCATGCAAACTGCGTGCTCCAGTCGCGAACCCGTTCCCACGGCTCGGGCCGGAAGGGTCCGGAAAGTCGTCCCACACCCGATTCCACGAGGCCGCATGTCGATCCAGAGGATCTCGCCCGGAGTCCGAATGAGTCGCGCCGTCGTGCACGGCGACACCATCTACCTGGCCGGACACGTGAACCCGGACCGTTCGCTGGGCGTGCAGGGCCAGACGCGCGCGATCCTCGAGCGGATCGAACAGGTGCTCCGCGAGGCCGGGAGTGACAAGTCCCGGATCCTGTCCGTGCAGATCTGGCTCGCGGACATCGCGACGTTCGAGGACATGAACGCGGTCTACGATGCGTGGGTCGACCCCGCGAACCCGCCCACGCGCGCCACGGTCGAGGCGCGGCTCGCCGCCCCCGACTATCTGGTCGAGATCGCCGCCATCGCCGCACGCTGACCCGGCGCTGGACACAAGCGAACGGCCACCGCCCGCATGGGCCGGTGGCCGTTCGAGTTCGCGAAGCACCCCGGTCGAGTGCTCCGCGTCAGTCGTGCATCACTTCACCAGACGCACCGCACGGGTCTCGCGGTGACCACCGGCATCGAGTCGCAGCATGTACACACCGGCGCCAAGCCGCGCGCCGCTGTCGTCCCGCCCGTCCCACGTCACGAGGCGCTGGCCCGCGGGCTGCACGCCACTGATGAGCGTGCGCACCTTGCGTCCCGCGACGTCGAACACGCCAACCTGGGCGGGCCCACGCTGGGCGAGCGCGAGCGCGATGGTGAGGCTCTGGTCGAACGGATTCGGGAACGCCATGCGCAGCGCGGTGCGGCCGCTGTAGCCGCCGTCCGTGCCCGCCGTGCTCAGCGCCAGCGGCTGGTTCTGCGCGTCGCGTGCGTCGGTGTTCGCGATCCGGATCGCCGGGTCGCCCGCCGTGTGCATGCGGAAGGTCACGCGCGCCAACGTGCCGGAGCCGGCGATGCCGCCCCCGACGCCGAACACGGCCGCATCCACCACGCCGGCATCCGGCGACAACACCATCCCGAGCCGGCCCTGCTGCTCGATGAGTTCGCCCTGCGCAACGCGGATCGGCTCCACGACCGCCGGATCCCAGGCGAGCTGCGTGCTCAGGCCCTGGACGTCACCTGCGCCATCCATCTCGAGTGCGACGTCGAACGTCTGTCCCGGAGCGGACAGCGCGTAGGATCCCAGCCGCAGCGCATTGCTGGCGGCCGCCTGCGGGCGGCTGCTGGGCATCGACACCAGCGAGTAGTTGATCGCGTACAGGATGAGGTCGCGGAACGACAGGCGCTGGTCCGGCGACGGCCGGCCATCGATGGTGCCATCCACCGTGGGGCCGATGTCGAGGCAGGTGAGCGAGCTGCTCGTGGAGAACGACGAGCCGTAGGCCGCGCCCAGACTGCTGATGTCGGCCGTCGTGACCTGGTTGTCGCCACCGCACGGCGGACCGCCGGCGACGTCGCCCAGATGGTAGCTGAGCACGCCGTTCGACATGACCGAGCTCGAGACATTGCCGGCCCGGTCGACCGAGCGGACCATGTAGTAGTCGTAGCCGCGCTTCGAGGCGAGGACGGTGAGCAGCGGACTCACCGCACCCGCGGCCGCGCCCGACAGGCTGACCGGCTCCCACGGAGCGGCGGGCGGGCTGCTGGACGACACCACCGGGATCGAACCCGGCGTCGGGCCGTCCTCGTACAACGGATAGTTGCCGAACGATGCGCGGTAGAGCTCGATGCCGTCCTCGACCGCGAGACTGCCCAACTGCAGGTTGGTGCGTGTGAGGCCGCTGCCGTCATTGCCCGTCTTCACCTGCGTGGCCAGCACGGTCGGCGGGCTGGGCGCGCTACTGTCGAGGAGAATGTAGACCGCACCGCCCGAGCGTGCCGGGATCGGCGCGCCGTTGCAGTCGGCCACCTCGCAGGCGTCGACGGTCACCGAAGCGAGTCCATCCGGGGCGCCCGGGGCGCGTGAGACCGGGAGCGCGAACAGCGTGCCGGAGGACGAGGGGCCGCAACCAGGCCCGAGCAGCGCGCAGTCGACCGTGTACGAACCGCCGCCGTTGTCGACCACGAACATCTGGCTCGTGCCGGAGCTGCTGAAGTAGTCGTACTCGACGACCGACGAGGCCAGCACGAGGTTGGAGCTGAGGTGGAACGTGACGGAGGTCCCGCGCGATGAGCTGCTGCTGGCGCGGTCGATGACCACCGGAACCATGGCCACCAGGGACGAGCTCGAGAGCGATAGCGACGGCGGCGCGGAGGCCCGCACCTGGTCGACGCCCGAGGACACCGAGTTCGAGATGTGCAGCGAGCTGCTGCTCGGACTGCACGCACCGCTCGAGCAGCGTTCGAGGCTGAAGTCCTGGCCCGTGATGGTGATCACCGAGCCCGACGAGCTGCACGTGCCGCTGGCGCACTCGCCATGGAACGTGATGTCGTCACCGCTCACACACGTGCCATCCACGCACACGACGCGCGTGTCCAGGAACGAGACGTGCAGCGAAAGCCCGTCGGCGCCGACGACCGAGGCCGACGACTCCCCGCCCACCGGCGTGGCGCGCTTGGGATTGTTGGTAGTGCTGGTGTTGGGCTTCTTCTCCCCCGGCAGGCCCTTTTCGTTGATCGCCATGCCAAGCGGGCCACCCGACGGCGGCGAGACGAACACGGCATGGCTGGGCGGCATCGCGAAGCTGGCCACGAGCAGGCCGTCCTGGGAGACATACACCGACTCCTGGTCCGCACACATGCCGGCGAAGCTGGAGCTGACCTGGAGTGTGTTGGACGGCAGGTAGAGCGAGCGTAGCGACGCGACCTCGCCTGTGGGCGAGCACGTCCCGGTGCCGAGCACGCGGCATTCGAACGCCGCGCCGGCATCGACGTCCGGCCGGAACAGCGGCGGGCTCAGACGGCTGAACTGGAGCGAGA
>JBEBGT010000369.1:0-4139 GCA_040081365.1 Candidatus Eiseniibacteriota bacterium
AGGTAAGCGGCCGTGATCGTGTACGTGCCGGGCTTGGTCGGGGCCACCAAGGTCCAAGTGACCTTGCATGTCGACCACTTGTTGGCATCGGCATCGCCCTGCACGCCGGTGATGTTCACGAAGTTGATGTTCTTGCCCAGCTCCTTGGCGCGGCCGTCGAGGAACGCCGTCTGGGGCTGGCCATCGGGGCCGGTCACGACCGGCGCGCCGCTGATCCAGAAGCCGTTCACCTGCACCGGGCTCGATGAGAAGCGCAGGTCGGTGTCGGTGAGCATGACGCCGACGACCGGCCCGGCCCCGCCCTTCGTGGTGACGGTCACGGTGAGCGTACCGCCCGGCTTCACCTTGGCGACCGACGCCGCGAGCGCGACACTCGAGTTCGCATCGACCGCCTTCACCGCCGTGAGGAGCTTGGCGCGATCCTCGGGCGTGAGCTTGCCGTAGCGCTCGTCACCGCGCGTGAGCGAGCCGTAGTGCCGGTTCTCGACCACCATGTTGTTCGCCTGCTCCGGGGACTGGTCGCGGAGCTGGTCCGCACCCACGGACGAGTGGCAGCCCGCGCACTGCGTGTTCATGTTCGTGACGACGCGCGGCGTGCCGCCGGGGAACGCCGACAGCTGGCCGGCAAGGCCGGCGACGGACACCAGCACGAGGCCGGCGGCGAGCGGAGTACGGAACTTCATCAGGGACTCTCCTGTTCGGGTGGATGGTGCCCGGTGGGACCGGGCACCCGGGGTTGGGGATTCTCTCGGGAGCTCGGCGCTCACTCCATGTCTTCATCGCCCTCACCCGCGCCGCCGGATCCGAAGTCCTTGTGGCAGCGCAGGCACTGGGCGTTCACGCGCGCGTTGTCGAGCCAGGTCTTGCGTGCTTCGCCGCGATCATGGGCCGAGTGGCAGTCGATGCACTTCATGGGTAGCGAGCGGTGGTCCGTGAGCTCGTGGAACTCCTCGGTCTCCTCGCTGGTCTTGGATCCGCGCACGTCGGCCGCGTGGCACTTGAGACAGGCGGCGTCGGTGAGCGGCAGGCGCATGTGCGTGGGCTCGGTCCGTGCGCCGGCCACCCAGCGCGCCGCGTCCCACGCCGACAGCACCGTGACCTGCGTCCATCCCACCACGCCCTCGCCGCTGTGGCAGCTGAAGCAGCGTTCGGGATGGCCCTTGGGTTCCCGGGCCGCGGCCGCGAAGTGCGCGCTCGTGAGCGCCACGCCCGGGGTCGCGGTCATGTCGCGCAGGTGCTCCTCATGCAGGTGGCACGAGACGCAGAAGCGGTTGTCCTCGTCGAGCTTCTTCACCGTGACGACGCCCAGAGTGGCCAGCGCCAGCAGGACGAGTCCGACGCGCACCCACGGCTTGAGGGACTGCGAACGGCGCATCGGTGAGCGGCTCCGGTGGACGGGCTGAGGACGGTGTTCTCGGACGAGCGCGGGACGATAGCACAGTGCCCGTTCTCGCCTCGCGCCCTTGGGAGGAGCCGCGCCGGATGGCGCCGGGCGCGGCGAAGCGGCCGCCCGGCGCCGCGACGATCAGTGCCGGCGGAGTTCCCAGCGCCCGCGCAGGCTCACGCCGAACTGCTCCTGGGCGAAGTTCGTCTGCTCGGCCGGGAACGACAGGCCCTGGTGGAACTCGGCCTCGCTCTCGAGTCGTGACCAGCTCACGAGCGCGTCGACCGGTCCCCAGACGCGCTGGGTGAGGCGCAGGCGCGTCTCGCGACGGTGGTTCTCGCGGCCGAAGCGGAGGATGTCGAACTTGTCCGTGGTCGTGTACGTGCGCACCTCGGGGGTGTAACCCGCATCGAGCCGGCCTCGCCAGCGACGCGCGCCGTAGGGCAGGCCGACCGCGACGCCCACACCATCGTGATCGTACGAGATGTCGCGATCCACGACGTCGAGCGGATCGGGGATGTTGCCGCGGGCGTTCCGGTCGCCCTTCACCCAGATCACGCGCACGCTCGCGTCCCAGTGGCGCAGCGGGGTGAGCGCTGCCTGTAGCCGGAACTGGTCGTTGTCGTTGTCGCGCTCGTGGAAATGCGAGTTGTAGCCGCGATGCAGCCGCTCGAGGCCGCCCATGAACTCGAGCCGGCCGCGCAGGTACTCGCGACGCAGCCGTACTCCGTAGCCGGTCTGCGCGTAGTCGAGCGACTGTCGCACGCGATCGCCGAGCGCCACGGACTCGTCGATATCGGTGATCTCACCCAGGTAGTAGTCGGGGATCCGGCTCGCCCACAGCTCGAGGGTGGTGAGGTGGCGGCGCGAGGCCGTGAGCTCCTGCGACCACGACACGTCGTACTGCTCTCGATCCGCGACGCGGTCGTGGTCGTAGCGGTGCCATTCGGCCCCGAGCCTGAGTTCGGACTGACGCCGCCGCCACGGCCGGGCGCGACCGCGCATGGCCACGTCGACGATCGTGGCCATGTCCCCCACCTCGCTGATCCGGAAGCGCGGCGGGCCGGGACGGGACGTGAACAGGTCGAGGTTCTGGCGCGTGAGCTGCAGCACGTTGTCGTCGTGCTCGCGCGCCACGGAGATCGTCCACTGCAGCGAGGGTCGGCCGGCTCCGAAGGTGCGCTCCACGCCGCCCGGTTCCACCGCCCCCGCCGTCGCAGCCCATCCCGCCAACCATCCGAACAACAGTATCGACCGACGTCGCATCCTGCCCTCCCGGTGCGAAGCGGACCCGGACGCACCGGGTGGGGCGCACGCCTGGCGCGCCCCAGCCGGAACCGGGTGTCACTACTGCAGCAACGTCACGCGTCGCAGTTGGCGGCCGCCGTGGGCGTCCGTGAGACGCACCAGGTACAGGCCCGCCGGCAGCATGCTGCCGCCGTCGCGCGTGCCGTCCCATTGCACCTGAACCGCGCCCGAGGCCCGGCCGTGCCACAGCGTGGCGACCCGGCGGCCCGCCACGTCCCAGGCCGAGAGTTCGGCCTCGCCGTCCGGCACCGTGAAGCTGAGGTCCACGCGGCGGTGCGACGGATTCGGGAAGGGTGCGGCCAGCGAGAGGCCCGCGCCCGCACCCGGGGCGACGCCCGTGCTCGGGAAGATCAGGACCTGGTCGCCGAGCGGTAGGTCCGCGCTCACGGTGACGTTCGTGAGGAAACGGTCGATGAGGCCCGACAGCGGCGGGGCCACGATCTTGATGTCGTAGGTGCCCGCATCCACCGATGTGTTGAACGTGCCGAGCGTGCCGGTGGTGGCGTGCGGCGTCCAGGCCTGGAATGCCGTGTGCGGTTGGTAGAACTGCACCTCGGCGCCCGCGAGCGGCAGCAATGAGGACACCTGGCGAACGGTGCCGGAGACGAGCCAGCCGTTCGCCAGCACCACGGTGGGCACCGTGGTGTTGGCCGGCAACGCGACCGAAGTGCGCAACGCGGGACGCAGACGGGTCAGCGACGATGGAATGTAGCGCACATCATAGGTGCCGGGTGCCACGAGCACGTCGTAGTTCCCGGTCGCGGAAGTCTTGTCGCCGGGCGTGTACAGCTTCGTGGCGCCGCCGGCGGGGTACACGTCGAGATCGGCGTTCAAGACCGGCAGGCTGGCCGCATCCGTCACGGCACCCAGCAGGTGCACGCCCGTGACCAGGTTCGTCACCGGCAGCGTCGTGGGCGCGAACACGTCGACGTTCGAGACCTCGAGCGGTGCCATGCCGTCACACGCGGGCGGATCGTAGTGGATCGCGTAGGTTCCCGGGTTCACATACACGGTGAAGTCGCCGTTCGCATCGGTGTTGTCATGCGAGACGCGCTGCGCGGTACGGGTGACCTGATCGAGGATGTTGATGTTCACGTTCAGGAGCGGCGTCGCGCCGGGGCCCTGCACATGCCCGCTGAGCGGGAGCCCGGTACTCAACGGGATGGAGCCGATGTCGACCCCGCCAGCCCCGGTGTCGAGATTGTTCCAGTGGTAGACCAGGGCATTGACGCCTACCGGGGGCTCGAAGTTGACGTCATAGATGTTGTCGGGCACGAGCACTTCGAAGTGGCCGTTCGCATCCGTGCGGTCGTTGGCGGCCCCTTGCCGGACGGACGGCTGCACCGTGACGTCGTAGAACTTGACCTTTGCACCGGCCAGCGGCAGGCCGTTCGGCCCGAGCACGATGCCCGAGACCGGCACCACGCCCTTGAGCGTGATCTGCGGT